>JAISRT010000037.1 GCA_031273495.1 Candidatus Ancillula kalotermitis
ACCCCGCCATTATTGAATTGTATGAGTATCTCATCTGGTTAGACCGCACGACTACGTCATGCGCGCCAATTGTTCTTTGGGAAAGAACCAAAAAGCCAGCTGAGCTACCCCGCCATTACTGAATTGTATGAGACACCTACAAGACGAGTTGTCCCACAATATCTTAAAGTATAGCGCACGAAAACGATATTGTTAAATTTGTTCGTGTAAAGCATGACACAGTATTTGACATCACTATTAAAATGTGTTATAATGTATTTGTAAGCAGATGTAAGCGAACGGAAAGGAGAAATTATGCAAACACAAACAAGCAAATTAAAATCTCAGGTAGTTTCATTTCGGATTGACAAAGAGGAGCAAGATGCGCTGAATAATATTAGCTCGTTTTATGGCGTTAAGCCAACACTATTTGCCAAGCAACTGATGATTGATAGGCTTGAAGAAATCGAGGATATTATTATTGCTGAACGTGTTCGGAAGAGCGATGAAAAGAGATACAGTTTTGAAGAGGTTGCAGAAGAGTTTGGAATTGAACTTTGATCTACAGAATAGAATTCTCTGAAACCGCCAAGAAAGACTTAAAGAAAATTTCTAGCGAAAGTAGACGACGCATATTCAAATGGCTTGACAAAAACATTAAAGACTGCGAAAATCCAAGATCTTTCGGAAAAGCACTATCCGGCGACAAAAGCGGACTTTGGAGATATAGGGTTGGTAATTACAGGATAGTTGTTGAAATTTTTGACGACAGATTACTTATTGATGCATTACACATTGCACATCGTTCGCAAGTATATGATATATTTTAGCAAAGAGTTGCGATCAAGTATGGCTGCACACTTTGCAGTATAATTTCCACACACTGTAGCGTAGCATATTTTGTTCAACATTCGTGCTATACTAGTGGAACAGGTGCTAAGGCGCCCGGAACTTAGCGAGAAAGGTTGTTTATGGGAGTGATTGTTGTTGAGGTTATGCCTAAAGAGGAGATTCTTGACCCACAAGGAAAAGCAATTGTTGGCGCGTTGAACAGAATGGGCATTAAATCAGTTGTCGGTGCACGGCAGGGAAAGCGCTTCGAGTTGACTGTTGACGGTAAGGTCACGCTATCCCATCTTGAGGACGCGAAAAAAGCGGCTGAACTGCTTCTCAGTAATCCAGTGATTGAACAGGTGATCCGCGTGTCAGAATCAGGACGTGAAGGTGCAGGCGGTATGTCCGAAAATGAGGGAGTGACAGCGTAAATGAGTGAAGTATATTCCCTGCTAGAAGATGAAGAGAAGACTCTCAATGAACTTCGTCAACAAAACCGTTTAGACCGCATCAAGTCGGGGGAGTCTGACGTCGTGATGACTAGGACACGCGAGTATCAGTTTATACACGCTGCCTCTATTCGGGTTGGTGTAGTAGTTTTTCCTGGCACGCTAGATGATGTGGACGCAGCGCGAGCAGTCAGACTAGCTGGTGCGCGCCCCATTCCACTGTGGCATAACGACGCGAGTTTAAGTAATTCGGACGCGATAATCCTCGCAGGTGGGTTTAGTTATGGTGACTATTTGAGGACTGGTGCAATTGCGCGGTTTGCTCCGATAATGGAGAAGATTATTGACGCAGCGAAAGGTGGAATGCCGATTCTGGGGATATGCAACGGTTTCCAGATTTTGACTGAGGCACATCTTCTTCCCGGCGCACTGGCGAGAAATGACCATCAAAAGTTCATATGCAAGGAGCAAATGCTTGAAGTGAACAATGAGAATACGTGCTGGACCAACGATTTTGAGTTCAATGAGAAGATTAAGATACCGCTCAAGAATGGTGAAGGTCGCTATATTGCGGACAAACGGACCCTACAAGAACTTAACGAGAAGAACCAGATTGTGTTCCGGTATTATGGCGACAACCCGAACGGCTCAGTAGGCAATATCGCTGGTGTATGTAACGAAAAGGGCAATGTTCTTGGGCTAATGCCGCACCCCGAGCATGCCGTAGAGCCTGGTTTCGGTGTGGATGATGGCAGTGTTTCAGGCTTCAGGAATGGCACCGACGGCATCAGGTTTATTCGTAGTATGATTGCTGACATGTTGACGCAGGCGGGGGTGAAGTAAATGGTAGAGCAAAAGAGAGTTCGTGTGCTTGACACTGTAGATTTGGCGAAGAGCACTCCTGACAAGCCGCAAGATTTCGAGGCACTCGGGCTGAGAGTCGAGGAGTATGAGCAGATTAAGGTGATTCTAGGGCGCCGTCCGTCCGATTCTGAGTTGGCTATGTATTCGGTTATGTGGTCGGAACACTGTTCTTACAAGTCTAGTAAGTTCCACCTGCGCAAGTTCGGGGAGAAGATGACACCCAAAATGGAGGAGAATCTGCTTGTCGGTATGGGTGAGAATGCTGGTGTTGTCGATATTGGCGACGGCTGGGCAGTGACTTTTAAGGTTGAGAGCCACAATCACCCGAGTTTTGTTGAGCCTTTTCAGGGGGCGGCAACTGGTGTTGGCGGTATAGTGCGCGATATTATGGCCATGGGTGCAAAGCCTATTGCGGTAATGGATCAACTACGGTTCGGCAACCTTAACCATCCGGACTCAAAACGAGTGATTCCGCAAGTGGTCGCGGGGATTGCGCACTATGGAAACTGCCTCGGGCTGCCCAATATCGGTGGGGAAGTGGAATTCGACCCTAGTTTTCAGGGCAACCCACTAGTCAATGCGCTTTGTCTCGGTGCACTACGCCACGAAGATTTACACTTGTCTGGCGCGAAAGGTGACGGTAACGCTGTGATTCTGTTTGGCGCCCGCACTGGAGGCGACGGTATAGGTGGGGCGTCAATTCTAGCGTCTGATACTTTCGAAGAAGGTGGCCCCGCGAAGCGTCCGAGTGTTCAAGTCGGTGACCCTTTCATGGAGAAAGTGCTGATTGAGTGTTGCTTGGAGATGTTTTCCGAAGAGGTTATCGACGGCTTACAGGACCTTGGCGCGGCAGGAATATCTTGCGCGACGAGTGAGATGGCTGCGATGGGTGACGGTGGTATGCACATAAACCTTGACCGCGTGTTGTTGCGTGACCCTTCCTTAACACCTGAAGAAATATTGATGTCGGAATCTCAAGAGCGGATGATGGCGTCGGTGCGGCAAGACCGGCTGGCAGAGTTCATTACGATTGCGAACCGCTGGGATGTCGAGTATGCTATAATAGGTGAAGTTAACAATTCGGGTCGCCTAACCATCGACCATAAAGGCTTGCGTCTCGTTGACATTGACCCCGCTACTGCTGCAGTGGATTCCCCAGTCTACAAACGCCCGTATTCTAGGCCTATTTGGCAGGACTACCTTAACTCACACACTGTGCAGATTGACGATCTCGATAAGGCTAAGTCACCGGCAGCCCTTGAGCAGCATGTACTCAAAGTCCTATCGCACCCGAACGTGGCATCAAAGGAGTGGATTACTAGTCAATATGACCATTTCGTACAGGGGAACACTGCGCTGGCGATGCCTGATGATGCTGGTGTGGTCAGAATTGATTCCAAGACTGGTCTAGGTGTGGCACTTTCCACTGATGCAAATTCACGTTTTGCCAAGTTAGACCCGCGTGAAGGCGCAAAAATATCACTAGCGGAGAGTTTTATTAATGTTTCCTGCACTGGCGCTAAACCACTTGCTGTGACAGACTGCTTGAATTTCGGAAACCCAGAACACCGCGACACGATGTGGCAGTTAGTTGAGGCGATTGAGGGGCTGGCGGACGCTTGCCTTGAGTTGGAGTTGCCTGTGACTGGTGGCAATGTTTCGCTCTATAATGTCACGGGGACGCCAAAAAATCAGGATGAGTCAGGCATCAACGGTTCGATAAATCCTACTCCTGTGGTCGGTGTGCTTGGCAAGATTAATGACGTGTCTAGAGCCACACCTTCGGGGTTTGTGGCTGAGGGACATTCGATTTATCTGCTCGGACACACCCTCCCAGAACTTGACGGCTCGATCTGGGCTGCAGCGATTCATGACCATTTAGGCGGTGTGCCTCCTGTAGTTTTCTGGCCGCAAATCAGGGCACTGAGCTACGCGCTGATTGACATGAGCCGTGTGGGATTTGTTTCTACTGCGCATGATGTTTCTCAAGGAGGCTTAATCACAACGCTTTTCGAGTCCTGTTTCCGCCGTGGGATAGGGTGCAAGGTTGACTTGACGCCTTTGAAGATGCGGGACAAGATTGACGACACTGACGCACTGTTTTCGGAGAGTCTCGGGCGCGCTGTCGTTGCGATAGATCCTAAGAATGAGAAGTTCATGACGCTCATCTGCAAGCAGTATTCGGTGCCGTTTTTGAAGATTGGAGTGACGTCAGGGGTTGGCGACGACGCGTCTTTGGAGGTTGACGGGCTGTTCGACATCGAGCTAGACCGCGCGAAGTCACGATGGGGGAGTGTTATACCTGACGCGATGAATTAGGTGGATTGGGTGGTAGAACTTCGTCAATTTAACAATGGCGGTGGGTTGTGCTACACTGATAGGTAAGGAAAGGATTCAATGGCAAATATCAAATCACAAAAGAAGCGCGTTATCACGAACGAGAAGGCACATAAACGAAATGTTGCCTACAAGTCTGAACTGAAAACACTTATCCGCAAGACTCGCGAGGCTGTTGCAGTAGGTGAACTTGATGCTGCGTCGGCTAGTCTAAAAGCGGCAAATCGTAAACTTGACATTGCGGTATCTAAAGGTGTAATCCATAAGAATAACGCTGCGAACCGTAAAAGTGCAATTGCTTCTATTGTCAACAAACTATCTGCATAATTGTCTCTAACCATCGGAATTGTAGGACTCCCAAATGTCGGGAAGTCTACGCTATTTAACGCACTTTCAAGGCAGTCTGTCCTGGCGGCGAACTTTCCATTTGCGACCATTGAGCCTAACGTTGGAATCGTGCCACTCCCAGACAAGCGCCTTGACACGCTAAAAGAACTAGTTAATGCGAAGCAGACTGTCCCGGCAACGGTCTCATTTGTGGACATCGCGGGCATTATTAAAGGTGCCTCAACTGGTGAAGGCATGGGGAATGCGTTTCTCGCCAATATACGTGAGGCTGACGCGATTTTGCTAGTGACCCGCGCATTCGAAAACCCTGACATCATCCATGTTTCCGGTAGTATTGATCCTGAGGCAGACATTGAGACTATTCAGACTGAACTAATACTTGCGGACCTACAAACTTTGGAGAAGTCTATTTCACGCCTAGAGAAAGAGGCGCGCGGGGATAAGGAGGCACTGCCGAAACTAGAACTCGCGAAAACTGCATTAGACTTGCTCGAGAAGGGGAAACCGCTATATCATGAGTTTATCGATGACGCCGAGAAACTGCAAATCTGCAACAAGGAGTTCGGTATGATGACTGCGAAACCGTTTATTTACGTGTTCAACCTTAATGATGCGACCATTGAGGACGACGCAAAAAAGGCGGAACTTACAGCCTTGGTGGCACCTGCGCAGGCAATATTCATAAACGCAGAGTTCGAGTCAGAGCTTGTGGACCTTAACGAGGCGGAGGCTAAGGAAATGTTAGCGTTGCAGGGCATCGAGGAGTCTGGGCTAGACAAGATTGCTAAGGTGGGGTTTGAGACACTAGGGTTACAGACCTATTTAACGGCAGGTGAGAAAGAAGTTCGCGCGTGGACGATACACAAAGGTGACACTGCCCCGAAAGCAGCTGGCGTTATACATACCGATTTCGAGAGGGGGTTCATCAAGGCGGAGATTGTGTCCTATGATGACCTTGTCGAGTTGGGGTCGCGGGCAAAGGCTAAAGAGGCAGGCAAGTTGCGACTCGAGGGCAAGGAATACATTATGCAAGATGGGGATGTCGTCGAGTTCAAGTTCAACGTCTAGTGTGACACACCGCGCCTGCCCTTGGCTTTATGCCATTATGGGTTAACGTGTCCAGGGATGACATTATGGGTTAACGTGTCACCCTTGGCTTTATGCCGAGGGTCCAGTTGACACCACGCCATTATGGATTTTCAAGTTTACGAGCCACAATGGACAACTTGTTGTATATTTTTGGCGACAAACGCAGAAAATCGAGCGATTAGCGAGATCCTCGGCATAAAGCCAAGGATGACACATTACCCCTTCATGTCACCCTTGGGCTTGTCCCGAGGGCCCAGTGCGTCCGAGGATGACAATCGAGCTATCTCAGCATCTTACGGCGCGCCTTGTAATCCGACAAAAACGACTCTACCAGGCGCCAGAACTCTTCTTTATGCCCCCGAAACCTCAGGTGGCAGAGCTCATGTATAATGACATACTCCAAGCACTCCGGTGGGAAATACTGCAGCTCAAGGTTAATCGTGATAACCCGACTCGCAATGTTGCAGACACCCCACCGCGTAGACATCCGCCGAAACCTAATCCTCTCTGGCACAAGTCCACTCCTAGATGCCCAGTACTCAGACAGTTTCACCGCCTCTATCTTGAGCTCTGCCTCGGTAAAATACTCGATTCTGGCGCTCTTCATGGCATATTTTCGCTGCTGTTCCTCGACCCACGCAGAATTACTAGATATAAATTGCTCAACCTGCACTCTACTCGCACGCAGTGGTGCACTCACCTTAATTGTGCCGTCATTACCTGCCCGCATGCGTAGATACTTCACCTTCTTGAACTCAACGCTGAACTTCACACCATTTTGCTCGACCTCTAGTTGACGTGTTGTTGGCTTTTTCGGAAAGCTAAGCAGTATTTGTTCAAGCAAGAAACTCTACGCCTTCCCGAAGCGACGGTCCCGCGAAGTGTATTGCTCAAGACAGCGAATCAAAGTAGACTCATCGACATCGGGCCACTTATCCTCAATGAACACCATTTCCGAGTAGACTAGTTGCCATGGCAGAAAGTTGCTCGTGCGCACCTCACCAGACGTCCGAATTAACAGGTCCACGTCACGCATAGTTGGAGAATACAAATACTTCGCGAAGCTCTTCTCTGTGACTTTTTTCAGCTTCCCGGCACTAGCGTTGTCAATAATTTCGTTCACAGCATCGAGTATTTCAGCACGCCCGCCGTAGTTTATGCAGAAGTTGAGCACCATATCAGTGCAGCGTTTCGTCTTTTCCTGTATCACTTCGAGCTCGCGTAGAACACTGCTCCAAATTCGCCCCTTGCGCCCGACCCAACGGACTTGGCAACCCAGATCGATGAACTCAGGTGCCCGTTTCACCATAATCTCCTTGCTGATGTTCATCAAAAAGTTGACCTCTGACACACTGCGGTTCCAGTTCTCGGTCGAAAAGGTGTAGAAACTCATCTCTTTCACGCCAAGTTTCCGTCCTGCGCGCACCCACCGCATTAGGGCTTCCTCACCTGCGCGGTGCCCTTCAGTCCTCGGTAATCCCTGCTCTACAGCCCACCGCCCGTTGCCGTCCATTATCACCGCGATGTGCTCTGGTATCTTCAAATCACTCCTGCTCAGTAAGCACCTCCCTGCCCACTCGGACGCTTGAAACATTCCCGCTCCCTGAGTTCCCATGACCTTCAGTATACCAAGCATACACATCAATATCCGCCGTGATCCCACTTATGTGTTCATCCTTCGGGCCAATAATCTTCATCACGTCAGTCGCCGCGCGCTTCGCCATACCTTGGTTCCAAGTCGTCGTGTCGCGTTCGGGTATGAACTTCAAAGTGAACTCGCCATCGTCTGCACCGGGGTGCGTAACAATAATGTCTATTAGGTAGCCGAGCAAATTGTCCTTGTCTAAAAAGAGAATGTCACCGAAATCAAGTGCATCATAATGTGTCAGAATCTTCTTCTTGATGTTAGGTATTAGGTCCGCGTCACTAGTCTGCCTATTCGTATCGTCTTTCAGAATATAATCAATGTGGGGATTGTTTTTCGCATCCTCAACATCCTTAGCAAAATATGCACCTTTTAAGTAGAGTATAGCACAGACCACGGCAAGAAGTATAATTGCAACTGCTACTTTAACAACATTGCTGATCTCCACTAGCGGTTTGCGACCTCAATATAATAATTGTCATTCGTCACGCAAATTATCGTTTGCAAATCCTGAACCTGGTTCTTCACCTTGTCCATCAATGTCGTCGCCAAGCTGCGTAGGCTAGCACGCGTTGTTTTAGAGTATTCAATACCTAGACGCACCGTGATTTTCCCAGCAGAAGATTGCGTAATGTTCTTGATTGAAGAGGCCAATTCTGGGTCGGTAATCTCGCTAAAATCCGTGACAGAATACGCACTTAACAATGCTGAACGCACCTTATCGGGTAAGGTCTCTGTCGCTGGAGCATTTGAGTTTGAGCCATTAGTATTAGGAGCAGAGTTATTATTGCTCTGTAGCGGCGCGTCGACTGTGCCACCTGAACTTGACGAATTACCGGACCCACTTGATGCCGAATTGTTCGTAGTAGTCCCTTGATTAGACGCTGAATTGGTTCTCGCGGACTCATTTCCTAGCCCGATAATTAAAATCACGACTGCCGCAATAATCGCGAGGAATGTAACAACTTGGGCAATACAAATGAAGATGACAGTGCTCTTCTCTGGGTAGCGAAGGTAGGCATTTTCCCGTAGTGCTATTTTCTTTCGCGCAGAGAGTAGTTTTGCGTATTCCACCTTCTTGCTGAACGGTAGTGTCGCGCGGATTGGGTCAATGTGTGGTGTTCTGTTATTCACTTCTTGCTCCCCCAGATATTGTCAAGCACATTTTCCTTGAATTTCTCCTCGAGGTCGTGGTGCGCATTCAAAGTCTTGGTTTCTATTGACGAGTTTAAGCGATTCGAGGTGGATGTGATGTCAGAAAGCAGAGAGTCGAGCTCAGACGTTAACCCAGCGCTCTTGCGTATTTCAAAACGGTCTAGCACTGACTTTTCACTAGGCTTCAGCGGTTCAATTTTTCGTGAAGATGCAGACTTTTCTTGAGTGCCGACACTGCTCTCGGTATGTGAAACGGCAGAATATTTTGTCGGAACGTATGTAGCCTCCACTTCACCAATCCCAAGGTCCGCCATCATCTCGGCTAGTGTCGGTGTTTTAATTGACGAAAAGGCCTTTTTTACGTTAGGCATATCGACGCGAACAGGTTCTTTCCCGAACGAAATCAAGTCATCGACATTGACCTTAGGGGTAGGAATGCTTGAGCCTCGTTTGCCGAAACGCTTAGCGTCGAGCTCGAACTTTGTGGGCTGTCGAAGGCGGTCAAGTGCCTCGGAAACAGCATTTTCTGAATATGGGTCAACCTGCTCTGCGGGGAACAAGTCCACTTCAGGACGCCTACCCATCTCGTCAAGTGCGACAATTTTACGCTCAAGATTGCGCAGTGGGTTGATGTCAACCTTTGTGTAGAATTGCAGGTCTGAATGAGGAGCACCAGCTGCACGGTCTTTCTCTCCCGCGAACGACTTGCCTAGACCTTGCTGCTGAGTGATTATTGGTTGTTGCTCGTCAATAATTTGAGCCTGTCTAATAATGCTCTTCGCAGCATCGGATTCGACGTTTAACGACAAGTCATTCTCTATTGATAGCGGTTTATTTATTAGCTCCTCGAGCCTCTTCAAATTCTTCAAGTTCTCGTTATGGAGTTCCTGCTCATCCTGAATTTCGTCAGCAAATGCACGTGCAGCAATATTGTTTCGGATTTCAGGTGCAGCACCTTGTTGGATGTTATTTTGCATGAATTTATTTCTCTGGAAGCTAGCGTCATCACGCGTTTGTGGTTTTCGAACTATTGGCACTTCATCTGAAGGGGGTTCAACCACTGGTATTGGACTTTTCGACACTGCGTTCTGAGCAAGATTTGCTAGACCAACTGCCGCAGTGCCCGCAGGTTTCACAATAGCAAACTGCCCAGTCTCGTGCTCAATAACGGGAAAACTATCGGACTCGACATTGCTGTCCAGGACTTGACGGAGTGCATTGAGGCGCACTTTGCGTTTTTGGAGGTCGGCACGCTGAGATGGGGTCAGGTCATCGGCACCCACGCCACGTTGTGGAACTTTTGCAACTCTAGGTTCAAGAATTGGCTCAGGTGTAGGTTGTGGGCTAGGTTGAGCGGTTGGCACGCTCTGCGCAGGCTGAAAATCAAAGAGGTTCTGGTTGTGCGCCGTTTTGGAGAGGTCATTAGGGGACACGGGCTTTCCAGTGGTTTTCTCAATCCTCTTGATTGCGGTATAATTAATCTGCTTGACTGCGAAATGTTGCAGTTCAGTTTCACTCATCTGCCGTATCAGTTTCGTCTCGCTACTCAGAATTGTCTTGAAGAAAGTGCACCCCCCGCGCACCCAGGATGTCACTGCTGATAGAGGTGTTGGTGCAGCGATTACAATTGGGTTAAGGTTGTCGCTCTCTGAGACTTTTTCGTCAACACCTGCACTCGTCTCGTTAATCTGCTCAGCTGCTGGCTCAGAACTCACTTCTTGTTGAGGACTCACTTGCGGTTGCAGCTCTTGCTGCGGCGCAGTGTTTTGCCGCGGTGCGACGACTGGTTGCGGTTCCTGTTGCGGTTCACTATTCTGCCGCGGTGCGATGACTGGTTGAGGCTCTTGCTGAGGCGCAGTGTTTTGACTCTGCGGAGGTGTTGTTGGCGTGGTTTCCTCAGGTGTGGTTGTATCAATCTGCTCGACTTCGCTGTCTGTAGAGTCTGCGAAATAGTTGCGCGACTTCGGTGTTTGTTGAGGTTGCTGATAAGTCGGCGTGTACATCTCAGTATCGCTCTGCAAATCTTGTGGCAATGGTATCATTTAATGCACTGCCTCCGCAAAACTCTTCGCAACGCCGAACAATTCAGAGAGCCCTTTCTCTAGTGCGGTAACCAGTCTGGACCCCACAATAACCCCATCAGCGAACGTTGAAATCGCTCGTGCCTGCTCTGGAGTGGACACACCGAGCCCGAGGTATACTGGGGTAGTAATGATTTTGCGCATCTTTGCCGCCTGGACACGTCCAACTATGTCTGCCGCATTTTTGAATTGTCCTGAGTCGTCACGTTCTCCTGTCGTGCCCAGCAAGCTTGACGCGTATATGAACCCTGATGACTTCGACACGATGAGGTCCAAGCGTGAGTCAGTTGAGTTCGGTGAAGTTAAGAATACCGTCTGCAAATTGTTGCTCTTCGCTATTTCCAGCCATGTTTCTGCCTCGTCAGGAATCAGATCTGGAATTATGACACCTGTGGCACCGTTAAACCCCGCGGACTTTGCGAAGTTCTCCAGACCCTGCTTAAGGAACATATTATAGTAGCCCATCACGAAAATTTGCACTGGCTCGGAAATTTGCCCAACATTCAGCTTCCAGGTGGCGTATTCGTGAATCTGGTTAAGCAAAGAATACACGTCATCAAACCTGAAGCCGTTCTGAATTGACACTTTCGTCGCGTTCTGGATTGTTTTGCCGTCCATTACGGGGTCGGAATATGGCACACCGACCTCTAAAACGTTTGCACCAGCGTCAATGAGGACCTTAAAAGCCTGCAGGGATACATCGAAGTTCGGAAACCCCACCGGTAGATATGCAACAAACTTTGCCATTATAAAAGTATAGCATAAGTGTAGCACAAATCAGCCCGACACGCGGTAATCACCAAAATTTCACAACATCACTACGCTAGCCTGTCCCATGTCATCCTACGCCTCATCCGCCCCCATGTCATCCTTGGGCTTGTCCCGAGGATCCACTTGCGCAGTGCGTCCATAGACCCTCGGCATAAAGCCAAGGGTGACACATTTACCCTTCATGTCTGCTCTCGGTTCCGCTAGCCCTACGCCTCGCCTAGGCTGTGTGCCTCCTCTAGTGTGTCTGGACCGCGTGAAATAGCAATAGTCCCCGACTTGACAATTTCCAGTATGTTGTAGGGTTTAAGCGCTTCAATAAAACCGTGTAGTTTCGTCGCTGACCCCGTGGCCTCAATAGTTAGTGATGTCGGAGTGACGTCGACGACTTTAGTTCTGAACAGGTTCGCGACTTCAAGCACAGCGGTCCGCTCGGCAACAACTGAGGAATCCGCGGCGACTTTGACTAGTATAATTTCACGATTAACCGAGGTGTTCGAGTCCATAACGGTAACCTTCAGCACGTAGATTAGACGTCGTAGCTGGTTGACAATTTGTTCAACAGGAGCGGTAGTCTCGTCGGTCACAATAGTAACCCTAGAAACGTCATCAATCTGGGTCGGTCCCACCGCTAGTGAGTGTATATTAAAAGCACGGCGTGCAAACAGACCAGTAATTCTAGTTAATGAACTAGGCTTATTCTCCACAAGAATTGAAAGTGTGTATTTGTGTGCGGCGGAAGTCATCGCGCCACCTCCTTAGCTGCCCGTTTGGAGAGTGGACGCAGGTTCTGGGTATACATTATCTCGTCATTCGACTCACCAGCGGGCACCATGGGGAACACTTTGGCGTTCTTCGCAACCTGAAACTCAACTACTACAGGTCTCTCCTTTTCTGCAGCCGCACGTTCAAGCGCCTCATCTACTTCTTCGGGTCTAGTAACGCGAATCGCAAGGCAATCGTAGGCCTCAGCGAGCTTCATAAAGTCAGGGACCGGCTTGGCTTCTCGGGTGCCCTTTTCGACACCATCACCACGCACAATTTCGCCACTCCATCCGTCCGCACCGTCATGCAGATCAGTCTGCGAATAGTGGTTGTTGTAAAGGAGTGACTGCCATTGCCTCGGCATACCTAGCGTCCCGTTATTAATTAGCATAACCTTGATCGGCAACCCCGCCAGACGGCACGTCGCCAACTCCTGGTTCGTCATCTGGAAGCACCCGTCGCCGTCCACAACCCACACATCAGAACTCGGACGCCCCGCCTTCGCGCCCATACCAGCCGGAATCGCATACCCCATAGTGCCCAGACCCGCGGACTGCACCCAATTGTGCGGCTTCTCGAACCCTAAAAACTGACTCGCCCACATCTGATGCTGCCCGACGCCCGCGACGAAAACCGCGTCTTCGTCATGCTCCTTGGCGACTTCTCCGATGCGCTTTATCACGGCTTGCGGACTGAGATTCCCGAGACCTTGACCTGCGGATTCCTGAGCACACTCTTCATCTAGATACAGTGGATACTTCTCGCGCAGTTCATTGATAAAACCCCACCATGGCTGCAATTTCTTCGCTTGTTCATGCTGGTCAACCCTATTTTCGAGCTCAGAGTTCAGAAACCGCAACGTTTGCTTGACATCTCCGTAGAGCGGCGCATCAATTTCGCGGTTCTTACCAATCTCGGAAGCGTCGACATCCGCCTGGATAAACTTGGCGTGCTGGGCAAATTCCGACAGCCTACCCGTCACTCTATCCGAAAAACGAGTTCCTAGCGCGATGATTAGGTCTGCCTCCTGTAAACTCCCCGCTGCAGCAATTGTTCCATGCATACCGACCATACCGAGTGCAAATGTTGACGAATCCGGGATGACACCGCGTGCTTGGAGCGTTGTAACCACTGGGCAATTGAGCAGTTTAACGAATTGCATCAACTCTAACTCTGCATTCGCACGCACACACCCACCACCCGCATATATCACTGGCTTCTTGGAGTCCTTAATTAGCTCAAGTGCCGCACTTAAACACTGGTGATCAGGGTGGTCCTTCAAATTATACCCCTTGAGCTCCATCTCGACTGGAAACTCAAAGTCCAGTTCGCCGACCATAGCAGACTTCGTAATATCTACCAGAACAGCACCAGGACGCCCAGTAGACGCAATGTGAAACGCTTCAGTCAACACTCTCGGCACATCTTCAGGCTTAGTTACCAGGAATGAATGCTTTGTCACCGGGAGCGTAATGCCAACTATATCTGCTTCCTGAAACGCGTCAGTCCCAATTAACGACGCGGCAACTTGACCAGTGATCACCACGATAGGCACAGAATCCATATTAGCGTCCGCTAGTGCAGTAACAACATTGGTCGCGGCAGGCCCGCTAGTCACCATCGCAACTCCAACTTTCCCAGTCGCAATAGCATAACCCGAGGCAGCGTGTCCAGCTCCCTGCTCGTGGCGCACAAGAATATGGTTGAACTTGGTGTTGTCGTTCAACTCGTTATATGTCGTTAGTATAGCACCACCGGGCAGTCCGAAAACAGTGTCAACATCGAGACGCTCTAGAGTCTTTACAATTGCCTTAGCACCAGTAATACGTTCAGTCATCGCACTGCACCTTCGCTAGTATTATTCATTCGAAACGCCTTGTCGCCCATCTCGCGCAAAACACTAATTTCGCGCTTCGCATCTTCAGCACCATACACCGCCGACCCTGCAACAGCCAGATTTGCACCAGCTGCAGCGACTTCCTCGACAGTTTTGCGCGATACACCTCCGTCCACCTGCAAAATAGGGCGCTTGTCTTGCGGCAACTTATCGATAGCACTCCGCAGTCTGCGCACTTTGTCCATTTGATTCGCGAGGAACTTCTGCCCTCCGAAGCCCGGCTCAACAGTCATGACCAATATCATATCGAACTCGTCAAGTATGTCAAACAGTGGCTCGACTGGCTCTGCGGGACGGACAGCAATCGCCGCCGAACTCCCCAAACTTCGTAGTTCACGCGCAAGGCGAATAGGTGCGGCCGCCGCTTGATAGTGGAAGGTTACGGAATCTGCACCAAACTTAGCGTAGTCGACTGCCCAGACGTCAGGGTTGTCTATCATAAGGTGCACGTCAGATTTCAACCCGATGCCTTTACACACTTCAATTAACCGTTCTACCACAGGGCCTCCGAAGGTCAGGTTCGGGACAAAATGATAGTCCATCACGTCAATGTGTGCGAAATCGGCAGTAGAAATCGAGTTGAGCGATCCTTCGAAGTTAGCAAAGTCGCAGGAAAGTATAGAGGGCGCGATACCGAAACTAGACGACTCCTTAAACTGTCGAGTATTCTGTGCTTCATTTACCACAACGGCACGCTTTCTGTTCCTATTGAGGAGCGTCGGTTATCAAGTTCAACTTATCCTGCTCAATTTCACGTAGAGCGATTGATAGCGGTTTTTCGTCTTCATAATAGTCAACTAATGGCGCGACACTGTCTAATTGACCTGCCTCGATGCCAACATTATACTGCACGATTTGCTTAGCGCGGTCCGCAGCGTAAGAGGCAAGGGCAAATTTAGAGCCCAGAGTTGTCTCCTTGTGCACATTAACCTTCTTCAATAAATCGTCAATTGGTGGGTATAACATCCCTGTTTGAATAGCTTCAGCCACTTGAACTCCTTTCTACTCCTCTAGTGTAGCATATAGTTCGGATTTTGTTAAACTAGCCGGCAGCGCGCCCCGAAGTGTAGGCCCATTCGTATAGACGTGAGGGCAAAATAGCGAGCCATTTGCGGTGTGTTCTCCAATAATCTAGCCTAGTCCAGGGCGTGAAGCCAACTTCTTGTGCACCCAGAATACGTTTCGCAGTGTCATAATAACTGTAATACTGCTTAACGCCAGGCAGAGATCTTAAAGTAGTCCAGGGCTTCAACATACCATATAGATTAAGCAGCGGTGGAAGGTTCTTTTCGTCAAGGTCAAATAGCAGAAACTCCTTATCTATGATGGCACCCCAATTATAATCTAGAGTTTTCGTATCATTCAAGAAGTATTCAATTAGAATTTCGTTGTCACTGATCCCACCATGATTGTCGAACTGATATCCCCTCATATACTCAAGCATGTCGGAAGTTGTTTTACCTTTTCCACGCATAGTTTTGAAATCAAGAAGAAGTGTAGATGACTGAAATCCCTGCTCTTTTTTGGTGATTCGATACATTTTCAAGTACTCTTCCAGCTCTTGACCGCACATTTCATCGAGAAATTTCGGGCGAATCGATATTAAAGAATTGCCTTCATGTGAAATATTCCACAGTGGCTTCAATGAGTTTAGGCAGATTGAATCGACATCAAGATAAAGCAATTTTTCCACGTTTTTCGGCAAGCAGCCCTCAAATAAGAATCTATAATATGGGATGAAACTACTCTGGAACTGGGGAAGACCTAGACTCTTTATAACTTCAGGATCAATTGGTATGAATTGTGCACTCTTTTGCGAATAATGTGCGAGTATATTGTTAATTCTGTTCTGCGACTCATCAGACATCTTGTCAATCAAAACGAACACTTGAAACTCAACATCCGAGTTATTTTCCAACACGCTGACTAGTTGGACTGCAAGATATTTAGCATACAGCTCACTACACACATAGCCTAAATTAATACTCGCAGACTCAGCATTTCCTAGTTCATTACTCATTATTCACCACTTTCTCTTACTTCCTCAAGCTCGCTAACGCTCGCTTCAACACTTCTGGCAGACTGTCATCATTTAAGGTGAAAGCGCTGGTTGCCCCATCCACACCAGTCTCGAACTCTTCAACTGCACGTTCCGCAGCAGCCTTCGCATCGCTTAATTTGAACCCGAGCCCAGTCAGCGCCTCAAGCAACTTCTTGAACGTAGCGCTCTGTATATCGCCGTTAACATTTCCGTTCACCCCGCGCTCGGTGGTGACAGGATTCGGAGACACGAGCTTCCCCTTAAGGTCCAGGATAATTTTACTGGCACCTTTAGCACCTAGACCCGGCGTCGATGCCAGCAATTTCACGTCATCATTTTCGATCGCCTCAACTAGCCGGTCTGCACCCAAACTGTTGATGACCGCTAAGCCAATTCGCGGACCTATTGACGAAACCGAAATCAGCCTCTCAAACAGTTTCTTTTCTTCACGAGTCGCAAACCCATAGAGTGTATTGCTATCTTCCCGCACAATATTACTCACCCAGAACTCCGCAAATGTTCCAATTCGCAAACCTTGTGAAAGTGCGGCAGGTGCAATTACTGTAAGCCCTAGTGTTGATGTATCCGTAGAAAATGCGACGACAACTTTTAAGAAGTCCTGTATCTCTAAATCTAGAACTTCACCCCGAATAAAACTAATCAAACGTTATCCCTACTTCTTTGCCTCCTCTGAGATTAATTCGCGAACACGTTTACCGTCTGCTTGCCCGCCCGTCGCCTTCATCACCATGCCAATTATCGGACCAGCTGCGCCTAAATTACCTGCTGCGATGTCATCTTTCGCTTTCGGCATCTTCTTGAAGGCGTCCTGAATCACCGAGACCAAAGCGCCATCATCTGAGACCACCTTCAGCCCCTTCTCTTCCACAATCTTCGCGGGGTCGTCGCCCTCACCATTCAACACTATTTCGAGTACTTGTCGTGCAATCTTGTCGTTAATATCACCCGCATCGATCAACTTCTGCAATGCGGCAACTTGCTCTGGCGTGCACTTAGTGTCGGCAACTTCGTCTAGTGTGATAGCATTTTCGGAGGCGAACGTCGCTAGTTGGGTCATCCACCATTTCCGTGCGCCCTGTGGTGAACTGCCAGCAAGAACAGTTGCCTCAATCAAGTCTAGTGCACCCGCGTTAATCACGTCACGCATTTCTAGATCGGCAAACCCGTATTCCTCCTTCAACCTCTTGCGCTTCGCAGCGGGCAGTTCGGGTAGTGTTTTCCGCACACGCTCAACCCACTGAGTGTCGATGTCCAACGGCACTAGATCAGGCTCTGGAAAATAGCGGTAGTCATCAGCATCACTTTTTGGACGCCCCGCCGAAGTGGTCTTCGAATCTTCATGCCAATGGCGCGTTTCCTGGTTGACCTTTCCACCAGAACTCAACACTGCGGCTTGACGACGAATCTCGTAAATTGCAGCATCTTTAATCGCGTTGAATGAGTTAACGTTCTTGGTTTCAGTTCGTGTCCCCAGTTCTTGAGAACCACTTTCTGCCAGCGACAAGTTGACATCTGCTCTCACATTTCCTCGTTCCATCTGTGCGCGTGAGATACCCAACGCCTTGAAGATGTCCCGCAACGCCTTCACATACGCGGCAGCAACTTCAGGTGCACGTTTACCTGCCCCGCGGACTGGACGCGTCACGATTTCAACTAGTGGAACACCTGCACGATTATAGTCAACAAGCGAATGGTCAGCACCTTGAATTCGTCCAGTTGCACCTCCGACATGAGTGTTTTTGCCTGCATCTTCTTCTAGGTGTGCTCTTTCAATCTCAACACGGAATACTTCGCCATCTTCAAGCTCAACATCGAGATAGCCGTCTAAACAGGTGGGCAGGTCATACTGTGAAGTCTGGAAATCCTTGCTCAGGTCAGGGTAGAAGTAGTTCTTGCGCGAGAACACTGAGCGCGGTGCGATTTTGCAGTTTAGGGCCAAGCCGAGCATTATTGCGTATTCGACCGCTTGCCTATTCAGGACGGGCAGTGCACCAGGCAGACCTAGCGATACTGGAGTTGTTAAAGTGTTCGGATTTTCCAGTAGCGATTTGTCGTTCTCGAAGGCGGGGTTAGGTGCAGAGCAGAACATCTTGGTCTTAGTGCACAATTCAACATGCACCTCAATCCCAAAGGTCGGATCAAACTTCTTGACTGCCTCTTCAAAGGTTAACAACTTATCTACCATATCAGTATTATAGCACCGTCGTGGCACTAGGCTCTTTGAGTTTCAACACTGCGTCAATACCACCCCTTCGATTGCCAAGTTGCCCAAGCATTACAAGGTGTCCCGTAGCGTCCCGCGACGTAACCAAGCCCCCAGCGCACTTGAGTTTTAGGGTTGTCGCGCCAGTCTTCGCCTTCCGTGCTCATCTTCGAGCCAGGGAGCGCTTGGGGGATACCGTAGGCACCCGAGATTGGGTTGCCAGCATTGAAACGCCAGCCAGACTCACGCGCCCAGAGAGGCTCTAGGCAAGTAAACTCTGCATCGGACCACCCCCGCGCCCTGACCTGCTCGAGTGCGTAGCGCTTGACTTCATCTTGCGGGATTGGCACAGTTTTTGCCTTCTCAGGTTCATTTGGTGCGACGAAAGTGCCTACTCGGATGACTTTGTCGACCTTTTCCACTAACTGTGAGGTAGCAATTGCTGACCGAGAAATCTCGTTATCGTCAACGGTTTTCATAACATAGGTCACTTGGCGCTTCCCGACAACACCAGGATTTTCAACGCGCTCTTCACCTTGCGGAATACTATTGTCCTCGATGCGATTTTCAATCGGTGCGACCTCTTCTGTGACCACCCTCGACTTGATTTTGGGCTTGTCTACCACGATTGTCATATTATCACCTACAATTGAGTTGGCATTCGGGTAAATGTCATCTCCGAACCCGAAGTGAATTTGTTTTTCGCGGATCACATCATTGACAGTGACTGCAGTAGTTGTAAACGTTTCAACCTTCCCGTTTGCCTTCAGCGTCACATTCTCCGCATACGCCTCATGCTCTCGTGTTATTGTTATCAGGTCATCAGCACTCAGTGGGACCGCCCGTTCAACATCTGCAATTCGATTCTGCTCAAGTGCCGCGAGTATCTGGGGGAAAAGTTGGGGCAGTGCGATCGAAACAGCAAGAACATATGTGAAGGCTAAGCTAAACACACACTTTAGGATATTCAACTTCGTGAACTTGAATGAGTCGAGCGCATTATGAATTGGTGATGTTTTCTCTTCCATAAACGGTAGCTTTGAATATTCGGCATTGGCATTGGTTTTCTCGGCAACAAGCTCTAAATACTCGTTCTGGAACTGGTTGATTTCGCTTTCTGGAAGGAGATCACGGCGCATCAGAGGTTGTGCAAAAAAGGATGACCGCGTGTTCTCGTGGTTGAGGTCTTGCCTTTCGCGGTCTGCTACTTCGATGCCCCTCTCGGTATAATACCACGCTCAATCAGGTCATTCTTGTAGTTCTCTAAGCGTGCAGTCATCGACTCTTCTTCGACAGTCACCGCCTTGAAATCAACAAGATGCGCTTCAGTTTCCGACCAAATCGACTGTAGGGACACTGCAAATACACCTTGTCCAGACTGCAAGAGATTTATGATGTCCTCATTGCTGCGCGCGAGAAAGATAGAGTTACCGTCGCTAATTAGCGTCACGCTAGACAAGTCAAGGATCCCAGAACTTTTCAGTAGCATCTTCGCCTTCTTGATTTTGCTTATATGCACACCAGTATCTAAGAGACGCTTATATGTCTTGAGTATCAGTATGTCCTTGAAAGTGTAGAGTCGATGATTACCAGAGCCTTGCGCATCGTTCAGACTTGGCTCGAAGAAACCAGTTCTAGCCCAATAGTCAATCTGACGCTTCGTTAAACCAGTCGTCTTAACTACTACTGAGGTGCGGTAACCAACCCCATCGCCACGTTCTGAAGCTGAATTCGCTGTAAATGATCCCTGAACTTCGCTCATATGCGCACGGACTCACCTACTTATAACGATACTTAATGCGGCCCTTTGACAAGTCATAAGGCGTAATCTCGACCATAACGCGATCGGACGGCAGAATCTTAATATAATGTTGGCGCATCTTTCCAGATATATGTGCGTCAATCACATGCTTGTTCTCTAATTCGACCTTGAAATGACAGTTTGGAAGCGCCTCAAGGACAACTCCATCAAGTTCTAACATACTTTCTTTTGCCATACCACTAGTATAACATATCGCGTGCAAATAGTTAATTTGACTCGTGTCCCACCATCACATGTTCATTGAGGACTGGCTGTAAACCCCCAAGTTTCAGGGCATTGATGATTTCAGGCACACTGCGCTTGTCCGAGATGTCAAACTGTTCCTCGCCGTCATCCACACCAGAATGGTGACCGATCCCGGTGTCAACACCAGCGGAGACCTTAGTTGCAGCAAACTTGACAATACTGTCCCGGAAATGCGCATCCTCCCTCGTCGAAACCGTAATCGCTGCGAACGGTAACATCAGGCGGTAAGCGCAAATGACTTGCACCAAGTCACGCTCAGTGACGGACTCAGCCTGGAACTCAAGGAAATCGGTATTCCCCGCAGCGGGGCGCAACCTCGGACAAGACACCGAAATCTCCGCGTGGGGATACTTCCTCTGGAGCAATGCCGCATGAAGTCCGAGCGAAAATGCGTCTTTGCGGAAGTCGGCGATCCCAAATAACGCACCGAATGCCACACCGCGCATCCCGCCCATTATAGCCCTCTCCTGCGCATTGAACCGGTATGGAAAAGACCGCTTCTGGCCCGCGAGGTGAAGTTGTTCATACCTCTCAGGGTCGTAAGTCTCCTGGAAAACCGTCACATAATCGCACCCGTTTCGCTGTAAAAGTTCGTAGTCCGCAACATTCATCGGATACACTTCGACCCCAACATTCGCGAACTTCTCTCCCGCAAGTTGGCACGCTCGAGCGATATATTTAGGGTCGGACTTAACCCAACTCTCACCCGTGAGCAGCAAAATCTCCTGTAAACCAGTCTCGGATATGGCGTCGAGCTCAGCGGAAATAGTCTCCTCATTCAGTAACACTCGAGAAATGCTGTTCTTAGCACTGAACCCACAATAGACGCAGTTGCTCTGGCAGTAATTCGCGAGATACAGTGGGGTGAAGAGGTTGATCGAGTTGCCAAAATGTGCCCGCGTCAATGCTTGACAAATCTGAGCGATGCGCTCCAAATACGATGCCTCACCGTTAGCAGAAGGCTCTAGGACCGCCTCAGAGAGCAGTATTTTGAACTCTGTCTCAGTCAAATCAGGGTCACTGCCTCGAGGTAATCTCTCAAGTCGCGTTAAAGTATTCTGAACGTCAGTTGTGCTATACTTGTGATAACTGTAGCCTTCGCGCGCACTTAACACTCGCTCCATAATGCTGGAGTCAATTTTTTGCATGCCGTCTTGATAGTCCATAACACCATACCGCCTAGTCATTGTATCAGTCATAGTGCCCCTACTCATCAAGGAACCCTGTCAGCGGTGAGCTTGCCGACGCGTGGTCCAGCACCCGTCCGAGACCTGCGAGATACCCTAACCGACCCGCCTCAATGCCCGCCTTGAACGCCGCTGCCATTGTCGGGATGTCACCAGCAGTCGCAATTGCAGTGTTCGCCATAATCGCCGTGGCACCGAGCTCCATCGCCGCCGCCGCCTGTGACGGTGCGCCAATCCCCGCATCAACTATTACTGGCACGTCAACCTCCTGGACCAAAATCTTGATGAAGTCCTTCGCCGCGAGCCCCTTATTTGACCCGATCGGTGCGGCTAAAGGCATTACGCAACTCGCACCAGCATTGACCATATCACGTGCAGCATTGAGGTCCGGGAACATATATGGCATAACGATAAACCCCTCTGCGGCAAGTATTTCGGTCGCTTTAATCGTCTCGTAATTGTCAGGCAAGAGGTATTTGCTGTCGTGGACTACCTCAATTTTCACGAAGTCACCGCACCCTAACGCCCGAGAAAGCCTCGCAATACGCACTGCCTCCTCAGCATTTCGCGCACCTGAAGTGTTCGGAAGCACTGTGACGCCGTCTGGTATGAAGTCAAGGATATTTTCTGGTGTCCCACTCGCAGTCAAGTCGCCGTCAACTTTCGCCGTCGCCCGCCTGAGCGCGAGGGTAATAATTTGGGCACCCGCATTATTCACTGCCGCCTCAATCAACTCATGCGAATACTTACCCGACCCGAGTATAAACCGTGACTTGAACTTATACTCTTTACCGTCCGGACTTTTTAACGTCCACATATCTTGCGCATTACTCATCATCTACTTCATCCTTTCCCAAAATCAATCGTGTAATCATATTGGCCTGATGCCCCGCGCAAATCAAGACCCGAGGCGCCATCAAACCTCCCGCATCTGCACCTGAGAACTCAAGGTCACCGCAAATGTAGAAGTTCTTCGCGAGCCTTCTCGTCCGAATTGTGTTACCCGAGAGGACCCCTGCCATTCCGGAACCTCCGACGTAAGGCTTGCTGCTGAGAACTGGGTCAGTGCGACAAATATTCGCCAAAACCGCCTTCGACTTCGGGTTGTCGAACGCCTCGCAAATTATGTCAACGTCTTGCAAAAGTGCCGGCGCGTTCTCTTGGACTATTTTGACAACTTCCACCTCAACTTGGACTTCCGAATTAACATTGTGTAACATTTCTTGCAGTGCTAAAGGTTTGTCCTGCCCTAGATGCGACTCGAAGAAGTTCTGCCGGTTGAGATTACTTGGCTCAACTGCGTCAAAGTCAATCAGTTTCAAATACCCCACACCAATCCTCGCCAGCGCAGTCGCAATATTCGACCCGAGCCCTCCGCAGCCGCAAATCGCCACCCTCGCCCGTCTCAGTGGTTCATAACTTCCTTGAAGGTTACGCGCATATCTTTCAATAACTTCCACAATACTACCCCCCACCGACAAATCTCAACACTTCTAACACCGCACCTTCAGGCACTATTATTTGGTCAAAATCACTCACCGACACTATTTCACCGTTCATTTCTACGACTACAGTCTCCGGGTCAAACCCAAGTTCATTGAGCCCAGTGAGAACAGTTTTACCGCTCAGACCGGGCACATCTTTACCGTTTACGACAACATTTTGCACTATATTTGCACTCCTTCCTCATTTTCAGGCACATTTTTGCCACCAGGACGCTCACACCAGGCGTCAACTAATTCCCGCGCGTTCTGATACGGGTCCGCCGCCTCAGTGATCCACGAAATACAGCAGTAACCATCTGCACCTTGACTTTTCAGTGGCACCGCATCCTTAGGCGTAATCCCACCAATTGCAACCACTGGCATATCCTTGTCCCTCTCCTTGGCAAATTGACGCAACTGACCCCAGCGCTCATATCCGAGACCTGCAGGCATATTAGGCTTACTTTGCGTAGTGTGCACAGGTCCAGTACCGACATAATTCACGTCCCCGCGCTTAAAACTCTCCGCCGCATTTATTAGCACTTCTTCATTGCGGCAACTAATTCCGACTAGCGCTGTCTCGAAGCCTGAGTGCCGAAACATTTCCCGCACCAGCGCTGGCTCTAAGTCACTCTGACCGATATGCACACCGTCACAAATTTCACCCGCAATCATCAAGCTCAAAGCGACATCCACGCGGTCATTGATGAAAAAGGCAGGTCTGACACCTCTCTCATGCTCGAACTTCCGCAAAAACTCAGAGACCTGAACAGCGTTACGGAAAAAGTCACCCGCATCATAAGTAACTCCTTGACGATTCTTCTCCCGCAGCTGTATTGACGTCACACCAGCGTCCGCGGCAGAGTGAACCACTTCAAGCAGACTGTGCCCACCTGACAAACAAGTCTCGGTGCCAGCGACTAAATACACGCGCAAATAGTCTTCATAGTATCCCATATTTACCTCCTGTTTCTGCACAAAACTTAAAGAACTCACCTCGCTTAAGAACCGACCTCAACCTTAAAGTCCTTCTCGAAGTTGAAATGTTGCGGTTTATCTTTCAAAATCTTGTAGCCGAACAAACTGTCCGAGATTTTGTTCCAGCGCTCAGAATCGATTGCACCCCAAACACCAGAATCGTCAAGTAATTGCTCTTTTGAGAGGTATTCTTGTGATTTGTGGACTAGGTCACCTTTAAGCCCTTCGACCGACTTTTCCAGAATTGATGCCGCTTCCTCGGGGTTCGCTGCTGCCTCCTCATAACCTTTCTTAGTCGCCTCCATAAACTTCTGGTAACTCTGAGGGTGCTCATTGTAGAAGTCCTGGTTGACCACCATAATCGGTGAGTAGAAGTCAAACATCGGGTCCAGTTTCGCGGGGTGAATAATGTTCACATCAAGTCCATTGAGCTCAGTTTGCAAGCCTTCCCAACCCCAGTAAATGTCAGTGATTGCGTCAACATTCTTATTCATTAAGCATGCCGTAGCGTCATCACAAGCTGTGTCGACCCATTTCACAGTATCAGGATTGCCACCGTCATCTTTAATCAGCTTCGAGAACTTGTCAATTGCCATCGCACCATCAGCATAAAGGACAGTTTTACCCTCAAGATCTTTAGGCGAGTTAATATTCTTCTCCTTCAAACTCAACGCCATTGAAGTATCATGCTGCAAAACCGTCGCAACAGGCAAAACTTTAGCACCATTTTCCAGCGCCGACATAGTGTATTCCTGATAATCAATGCCGAACTGCGCCTTACCCTCTGAAACTAGTGGCAGTGCGCCGTCTTCAGGTGGTTGTTGAATGCTGAGATTGATGCCCAAGTCCTTATAGTAGCCCTTCTCCTTCGCCAGATAAATCCCTGAGTGGTTAGTGTTTGGTGTCCAGTCTAAAACGAGTGTCACATCTTCTAGACCCTGACTTTGCTGACTTTCACCGCAACTCGTCAATGCCACTGCCACTGCTACCATCAGCACGAGACTCAGTAGTGATGCCACGAACAATTTATAACGTTTCCTGACCTGATTTGACATTACCTCTCCTTTTCCATTTACCCTATTTTTCATATTGCAGTACCTTCCTTTCCATTAGTCTGACAATAAACACCATCAATAACGACAACGCCGAAATCCAGAAAATTAACGCGAACATTGTGTCATACTGATACATTTTTCGGATGCGCATCATATAAACACCGAGCCCGTCACTACCTCCAAGCCACTCTGCAATCACTGAAGCGACCATAGCGTAAGATATTGAAATCTCGAGCCCGACGAAGAAGTTCTTCAACGTCCCCTTAAGCTTAACTTTGACCAAATACTCTAGGTCACTCATCTGGTAAGTCGTTTTCAGGACCAAATACTTTTCGTCCACGTCATTCATACCGTTCAGTAAGTTGATGCAAATCGGGAAGTAGCAGGCGACGACGACGAGCATAATCTTAGGCGTCATATCAAACCCGAACCAGAGCACTAAAAGCGGTGCGAGACATATTGTCGGGATTGTCTGAGTGAGGTAGACAATAGGTCCGAGCGTTCTGAAAGCTAGTCGACTACGGTTCATTAACAGTGCTGAGAGGTATCCGAGTGCAACCGAAATCAGTATTCCAGAAAGGGTTTCGAGTAGTGTGGTGCCAGTGTTCGTCAAAATGGTATTCAAATTCGTCGAAAACGCGGTCACAATTTGGGTCGGTGCCGGTAGGATGAGTTCGCTAACAAGACCTTGTGCGCAGACTACTTGCCATACGATTAAGATCACTGCGATCAGTGCGAACGGGGAGAGAAATTTACTTGCAGCAGACTGAAACTTCTTCATAATCCGAGCTCCTTCATTAAGTCCGACTCGTTGAATGGTGCGTCGTAAATTCTACCGCCTGGCAATACCAAAATTTGGTCCGCAATACTCTCCGCCTCCGCCAAATCATGCGTGACCATGAGGATTGCGAACCCTAATGCCCCTTGCAAAGTTTTGACTAGGCGCTGCATTTCGGTCCGCGTGATGGCGTCAAGTGCCGAAAACGGCTCGTCGAGCAAGAGAAGTTCTGGTTTTCTAACTAATGCCCTCGCTAGCGCAACGCGTGCCTTTTCCCCGCCGGACATCTTCTTAGGATACCGCTTTTCAAAGCCTTCGAGCCCAACTTGGCGCAGTGACTCCTTAGCGTCTAGCGCTGACACACCGCCGATAGTGACATTGTCCAGGACGGTAAGCCAAGGGATCAATTTGTCGTCCTGGAATACGAACGCCGACTGAAAGTCATTGACAACTTCACCAGAATCCGCCTTCTCGAGCCCCGCGACAGCATTGAGCAGAGTTGTCTTACCGCATCCCGAGCGCCCGATAATCACAATACTCCAACTAGACGTGGTGGCAAACTCAAATGAGACGTCTCGGAACAATTCCCGTCCGTTATAACTCTTCGTTAACTTAACAATTCGTAACAATATTTAGTATTCCTTCCGCTGGCATTACCCAGATCAAGTTCACGGTTTTATCTCAGCCGACGCATCAGCACCCGTAGCAAGAACCTCTCTCGCTAGCACTAGTATAGCATTATCTGTCGAAAAGTTAAATCTCGCGGACAGTCTGGGGTGCGGGTGGCGCTGCTATCCACCCTTTTTCGCGCGAGACTGACTCTTCTGGCGCTCAGAATTGTCTAGTATGATTTTCCGGATGCGCACAAACTCTGGTGTGACCTCAACGCATTCATCATTCCCAGCAAACTCTAATGACTCCTCAAGCGTAAAGTGAATCGGCGGCGCTAGGGACTCCGCAATATCTGCCGTCGCCGAGCGCATATTGGTCAGTTGTTTTTCCTTGCAGATGTTAACCACCATATCTTCGTTCCGGGAGTTCATCCCGACAACCATGCCCTCGTAAACCTCCTGCGTCGGGTCCACGAAGAACTTACCGCGCTCCTGCAGTTTAGTCATCGCGAACGGAGAAACCACTCCTGCGCGGTCAGCAACAAGAGAGCCAACATTCCTAGTCTCGATATCGCCAACCCATGGCTTGAACTCGTCCGCAATAGTCGCCAATATCCCAGTGCCCCGTGTTTTAGTCAAGAAGTTAGTCCTGAAGCCAATTAGCCCTCGACTCGGAACGCTAAATTCAAGACGAACCCAGCCTGACCCGTGGTTAGACATAGTCAGCATACTGCCTTTTCTCTCCGCCATCAGCTGGGTAATTTCGCCCATAAACTCTTCCGGTATGTCAATTGTTGCTTGGTCAAACGGCTCATACACCTTGCCATCGATTCTTTTAACCACAACTTGAGGCTTACCCACCGTCAGCTCAAACCCTTCGCGTCGCATCTGCTCAACCAGAATTGCGAGCGCCAACTCACCGCGAGCCTGCACTTCCCATGCGTCAGGGCGTTCAGTCGGAAGCACTCTAATCGAAACGTTACCGATCAACTCGCGGTCAAGGCGGTCCTTCACCTGTCGCGCAGTAACTTTTCTGTCCTTATTGTTGATGACAGGGTTCTTCGGGGTGATTCCCGCAAGTGGAGACGTGTTAATGCCTATTGTCGCTGAGATCGACGGGTCGTCAACGTGAATTGGAGGCAGAGGCCTAGGGTTGTTAACATCGCAGAGAGTGTCACCGATGGAGATGGCTTCAATACCAGCAATCGCAACGATGTCTCCCGCCTTCGCATCTTCGGCTGGCAGGCGATCTAACGCTTTCGTGCGCAGTATTTCCGTAATCTTCACATTTGTTGCACTTGCACCGGGCCCGTCACCTTGCCCGTTTTTAATCCATGCCACAGTCTGCCCCTTCTTTAGAGTGCCACTGTAGATTCTGAGCAATGCCAAGCGCCCTAAAAATGGTGAGGCATCAAGATTTGTCACATGTGCTTGTAGTGGCGCGGTTTCATCGACTTCAGGTGCAGGAATATACTTCAAAATCGCTTCAAAAAGTGGCTCAAGATCATCATTGTCTGGCAAATCACCGTCTCCTGGCTCATTTGTGGAGGCAGCACCCACCTTCGCAGCAGCATACAAAACTGGCACATCGATAATACTCGCTAGATCCAACTCAACACCTTCATCAGAAATGTCACTCGCTAGCCCAAGCAGCAAATCATGCGTTTCGGCAACAACTTCTGAAATTCGCGCGTCAGGTCGATCCACTTTATTGACTAGAATGATTACTGGATACGCTGCCTCGAGCGCTTTACGCAGCACAAATCTAGTCTGGGGCAACGGTCCTTCAGAAGCATCCACCAAAAGAACAACACCATCGACCATACTAAGCCCGCGTTCAACTTCACCACCGAAATCCGCATGCCCTGGAGTGTCAATCACATTGATGGTTACTGGGGCGTCGGTGTGCTTGCCATTATACTCTACAGCAGTGTTCTTGGCAAGAATTGTGATGCCCTTCTCTTTCTCAAGGTCACCAGAATCCATTGCGCGGTCGTTCACAACTTCACGCTCACCAAATGAATTGGTCTGCCTAAGCATCGCGTCCACTAACGTGGTCTTACCATGGTCTACATGCGCAACAATGGCAACATTTCTTATATCATTTCTTCTCATTAAAATAAGTATAGCACATAACTTCATTCGCAAATTTTCCTACGGAATAACTCGTGCCCAGCGTAGCGAGCAGCCGTCCAATTTATTTGGCGGCGAAAAGCGAGCGAAGTGTGTTTGAGCACTGGCGAAGCCTGTGCGAGGGGCGTAATGAGAGCGCGGAGCGATCGAACCAAATGCGTCGAATTCAGTAAGTGCTATTCATAACAGATTAATCGTCGGGGAGACGAACCGCTGCTCACGCTTTGAGCCTCGCTCC
>JAISRT010000019.1 GCA_031273495.1 Candidatus Ancillula kalotermitis
GCACATCTTCACCGTGTCATACATTCACACGCCGAGGCATTCTCCGTTTTTCCCGATTGTTTCAGTGTTTTGTGGGGTAACTGCCCACATCAAGTGATAAACTCGGGATTATAGCACAAACCCCACCGCCAAACACATTTTCCGACCGTTCGACCGGCTAGTCAAACACATTTTCCGACCGTTCGACCGGATCCATTAACTAACGCGGTGTGTCTCTGGACCCTCGGCATAAAGCCAAGGGTGACAGTAGGCATAAAGCCAAGGGCAGGCGCGGGCGTGTCTCACATGTCATCCTTGGGCACCCCCCTGTCATCCTTGGGCACACTGACCCATTCTAGTGTCATCCTTGGGCTTGTCCCACGCTGCGCTGGATCCATTAACGCGGTGTGTGTCCATGGACCCTACGCATGTCGGAGCATAAGGTGCAATATCAATGCCCCCAGTAGCATATACACTGCCGACACTACGAATATCAACCAGCCTCCCAGTAGAATTGACGGGATGTAACACGCAACAAGAATCACCGCGATGACGAACGAAAGTACACGCCAACGAATGTCGACCTTGGTGTTGAAGCCGAGGTAGCAACAGACTAGTGCGATGAATAGTACGTTTATTATAGCACCTTGATCAATTATCCAGTTCGTAAAGTCACCCGCGAGGATTGTCATAATGATAAGTAGCGAAAAGGCACTGGACACATACGTTCTGACGCGGTTCGATAACGCCTGGGCATCCACTTTTTCGGTAGCCGCAAGTCTTTCTATTGACTCCCCGAACACTTCAATCGCTGCGTTGACACCGAGCCGCATGACAACGATGACTGTTGTGAACAACGCGAAAATTGCGCCGACATCTAGGATGACATTAACAATTTGGGGTGCACCGACCATCATCAAGGCGTAGTTAAACGGTGCAAACTGCATATTGGCTGGTAGTTGTTGTTTTCCAATCACTGCGAGAGTGCAGAAGATCGCGAAGCAGTATAGGAAGATTGTCAACGCCATACTAATAATCATCGTAAGCCGCACTGCCCTAGACTCGGATCCCTTCACTTTGAGTAAACTGCTTCTCAAGAATGCGGGTGCTACAATTGCGCCGTATGCCAGAATAGCGACCGGTATCGAGCCTGCAATACTGGGTATAGGCACAATATCACCAGCGAGTTCGAACATGCCGGACAAATCAAGGTAGCCACTGAACAGTAGCAGAAAACTGTAGAAAAGCAGTATAGCACAAAGTAGGACGACGAGCACCGCGTTAAGCTTAGTGCTTGTTTTGATTGACGACGCGACAAGAAATAATGTCACGATCACCACCATAACAGCAATTACACTCTTGATGCCACTTGCGCCCGGGAAGATGAGCGAGAAATACATACCGATATAACTTGCCGAAAAGCTGGTACTAGATATGCACCCGAAAATGTATGCCCAATTGATGAAGAACCTGAAGCTGCGTGCTGACTTAGTGCCCGCAAGTTCGACGTATTTCGCGAAGCAGAACCCGAACCCGAGTAGAATTAGTCCACCGATTAACCAGGAAAATAACGCCCAAGGGCCGCTGTATGCTATAGTTTTGCCCGACAGGGAGAAAACTGCGCTCCCAATCATACCACCAATACTTAATAAAACACCGTTTTTTATATTGATGCTACGCTTCTCTAGCATATTTTTGTGCACCAGCCGAACCGATCTTCGACTTTTCCAGTCTGGATCCCCACAATTTCGTCACGCAACGACACTGTGAGCTCCCCCTCAACCTGCTCGACTCCAATTTGCACATCAAAACCTTTACCTGCGAGGCGACCAATCGAAGCGATTACCGCAGCAGTTCCACACGCAAAGCATTCTACAATTTCACCAGACTTGATGCCGTTAATTAGGTCATTGAGCAGTATTTTTGTCTCCTCAATCTTCGTTCCACGGTCTTTTAGCACTTCAATTACACTTCTACGCGTGACTGAGTCGAGAATTTGTCCGTTTAGCCTAGGCGTTAACACTGACCCATCCTTTTTCACTGCGAAGAAACTCATACCACCGAGTTCCTCAACTGACGCTCTGTCTGCTGCGTCAAGATAAAGCACTTGCGAGAACCCCTTTTCATATGCAATCGCAGCGGGCAGTAATGAGGCAGCATAATTTCCACCACACTTCGCAAAACCTGTCCCACCAGGCCCCGCGCGGAAGAACTCTTCTTCGACCCAGATGTTAACTGGCTTAGGCTTCCCGAAATAATTGCCCACTGGGCTTAAAATGCAATAATAGTCCACTTCTTTGCTACAGCCGACGCCTATAAATGCTTCGGTCGCTATCATGAACGGGCGTATATACAGTGCTTGGTGTTCGCGCGAAGAGACCCACCTGCGGTCAATGCGAACTACTTCCTTAATAGACTCCACGAAGTCGTCAATACTCAAATCAGGCAGACCGAGACGTAGTGCAGATTTCTGAAACCGTTCTGCATTCAGCTCAGGGCGGAACATCCAAATCGAATCGTCACTCCTGCGGTAGGCCTTGACACCTTCAAATATCTCTTGCCCATAATGGAAGACTGACGCGGCGGGGGAAATTGAGATATTACCAAACGGAACTACTTCATGATTAAACCAGGTGCCATTTTTACTAGTTGTCATCAAATGTTTGTCTAAATCATCATTTGCCCGATAAGATATGTGCGCCATATGGTCGGTCAAATAGTCGCCAAATCCTGGGTTGTCCAAAATCTTGGATATCTCGGCGTCAGAAGTCGGGTTATCCTTTTCTACTATATTAAACTTGCTCATCATTTTTCCTCTCTACTACCTACTCCTGCACTAGTCAACTTTTCTGCGTATTTGGGTCGACCGCTCCACACTCGCTACGCTGTCCGCTGTCGCTGTGTCTCCACAGTTCTGCTCGCTAGCGCGTGCGCACGACTGGACTTGAACCAGCACGTCCTTAAATCAGACACAGCGACCTCAACGCTGCGCGTCTACCATTTCGCCACGTGCGCATTTGTATTTACTTGTTATTCAGTTGTTGCGGCGAAATGCTAGCCGCTCCGCTCTACGCTGCGTGCTGCCATTTTTCTTGGCATTTCGCCACGTGCGCATCTGTATTCAGTTGTGTTCAGTAGCGCAGTGCCTCAGGCCGGACTCGAACCGGCACGTGTTTTACCACGGTGGATTTTAAGTCCACTGCGTCTACCATTTCGCCACTGAGGCTTTACCTTACAATACTTCTTATAGTGTAGCACTTTACCCCCACGTTGTTAAATTTAACTTTTCGACAGATAGTGCTATACTAGTGATAATCCCCTCGAAACTGCCGACGGTGGAGTGCACAACGTCAGGCATTGCGAGGACATAGGGGTATAGTGAAATGGTATCACGAAGGTCTCCAAAACCTTCAGCCTGGGTTCGATTCCCAGTACCCCTGCGAGTCCAGAAATGGTCTTGAGCTTTGAGGAGTGCGCGACTTGAGGTTGCGAAAAAGTTAACGAAAGGAAAGTATGACAGAGAAAGCCGAAAACGTCAAGGACGACGACGCTGTTGTTGAGTCTGTTGCGACTTCAGTAACATCTGAAGGTGTGGCTGAAGTTAAGGAGTTCAACGGCCCTAAATTCTTGTTGCCTATCGTGACTTTCTTGCGCCAGATCATTAACGAGATGAAGAAAGTGGTCATACCCACACGCCAAGAGTTGGTTGAGTATACAATAGTCGTGCTAGTATTTGTGCTGGTAATTATGTTGTTTATCACTGGGGTTGATGTTGTAATCGGGCAAATAATCATGTTTTTGTTTGCGAAATAGGTTTAGGATAGAGGATAGGAGAAAAATGGAAAACGAAAATCAAGAAGTTGAGCAGGTAATCGAAAAAACGCAGCCTGCGGAGAAAACACCGCTTGACGAGCTGAGAGAAGGTATCGCCGACGCACCGTTCACATGGGTGCTGGTTCGCACGTATATGCGCCGTGAAAAGTCTGCTGCCAACAATATCAAGTCGAAAATTGAGTCAATCGGGCTAGACGAGTTAGTTTACGAAATTGTGATCCCCGAAGAAGGTGTCATCGAGTTGAATGAGAATGGTGAGAAAAAGCGCGTCGTCCGTATGCGCACGCCTGGTCACATCCTCCTGAATATGGACGTGAATGACGAAACACTTGTCCGCGAGATCCGCCGCACCAATGACGTCGTGGGCTATACTGGTGACTACACCCCTGTGCCACTAAGTGTAGATGATGTTTATGCAATACTGGCACCAATAGTCGAGAAAACTCCGCAAGAGAAGAAGACCGTTGATACTAAGCTGACCACAACTGCGGGAACTAAGGCTAGCGGTGTGAAAGTCGAGATGAAGTATGTCGTTGGCGAAGTCGTCGAAGTGACTGACGGTCCGTTCAAGGGCATTACAGGCACAATCTCCGAAATCGAACTTGAGCACGAGCGTGTCCAGGTCCTCATCTCAGCGTTCGGGCGCGAAACTCCTGTAGACCTCAAGTTCAACCAGATTCGCAAGCAGGGCAACTAGTTTACGCACCATATACTCTCGCCAGTGGATGCGGGGTGACTGCGCGGTAAATCTGCTATACTACTGATGTTAAAGTCGCAGTTCTAGGTCTCGGGCTGATTGGTGGGTCAATCGCCCAAAAATGCTTACTGCGAAACATTGAAGTCGTGGGCTGGAACCACAATCCAGAGCGCTTTGAACTCGCCGAACGACTTGGCATCACCTGCTACAACGATATTTCAGCAGTGGTGGCACAGACTCCAGATGTAATATTCGTCGCAACACCAATCTATTCAGTTGAAGGTGTATTTCTAGAGCTGCGCGATGCCGGACTGTCCGCTAGTCAAGCTGTTGTAGACGTGGCATCAGTAAAAGTTATGCCTCAGAAGTGGGCTACGCAGGCTGGTATTGCTCAAAACTACGTCGGTGCGCACCCTATGTTCGGCACTGAGCTCACGGGCCTGTCGAACTCAAGCGCGGCGCTCGGTGACGGTGCAATTTGGGCTGTGTGTTCAGGTGTAGATAGTGATTTGACGGGCAACATTGTTGACTTTATTGAGCAAGTGCTCGACGGCGCAGCGGTGCTCACTACTGCTGAAGAGCATGATGTCGCGGTGGCTCTAAGTTCCCACCTACCGCACGTTTTCGCGTACGAACTCGCGGGCATCATTTCGGACAAGGCAAGCTCAGGAGACTCGGCGCTTAAACTGGCACGCAAACTCAACGCTGGCTCGTTTCATGGTGCAACACGTGTCGCGCACGGTAACCCAGGGCTGTTCCGTGACATGCTCAAGTTCAATCGTGGTAACATCTCGGCACTCCTTGCACAGACCATCGCAGAGCTCGAAGACCTTAAGCAGTCGTTGCAGACTAATGACGATGCCCGAATCGATGCGTTCATAGCGCGTTCAGAAGAGTTTAGGCACTAACACACATCACATAATCCCCACACTCGGGTCAATTGGCGACCTGGTGTCATAGTGCTCCGACTCGACTTTAGCATCACCACTAGTTTTCGCAGGCAGTGTCTTTGGCTTGAAACTAGGCCTCTTCGACTCAAACTCCTTAATCAAGTCTTCACTTTGCAGCGTAATGTCTATGTCATCGAGGCCGTTAAGTAGGCGGTAACGGATGTAGGGGTCAACCTGAAACGGCGCAACATTATCACCGAAACGCACCTCCTGCTTTTCAAGGTCCACCACAATACTCTTGTCTGCGCTGTTGTCAAGATACTCCCATATTCTCTCGATATCATGCTGCTCGAGTTGCGCTGTTAATAAGCCTTGCTTGCCTGAGTTACCGCGGAAAATGTCGGCGAATCGCGAAGAGAGGATGACGCGGAAGCCATAGTCGACAAGTGCCCAAACTGCGTGCTCACGGGACGAGCCAGTAGCGAAATCTGGACCAGCGACCAAAACTGAGGCACCTTGATATTCCGGTAAATTCAACACGAAGTCAGGCTCATTCTTGCGGATGTATTCGAATAAATAGTCACCGAACCCATTACCGCGGGTCACTGCCTTCATATAGAGTGCCGATATTATTTGGTCAGTGTCAACATTTGAGCGCTTCAACGGCGCAGCGATTCCTTCATGAACTACGATCTTTTGCATTATAGCACCTCCTCTGGCTCAGCGATATGTCCTGCAATTGCGGTGGCGGCAGCGATTTTCGGGCTCACAAGATGCGTTCTGCCGTATTTGCCCTGGCGCGACTCGAAGTTACGGTTTGAAGTCGAGGCACTTCGCTCACCAGGTGCGATGCGATCTGCATTCATCCCCAAACACATTGAGCACCCGGCATTTCGCCATTGCGCACCGAACTCTTTGAACACTTTGTCTAGCCCCTCAGCCTCCGCCTGCAGACGAATTCGACCATCACCTGGCACAATAAGCATTCGCTTGACCTGCATTTTCTTGCCAAGTTCATTCGCACGCCTCAATATATCTGCCGCAGCACGTAAATCCTCGATGCGCCCATTAGTGCAGGACCCGATGAAAACTGTGTCAATCTCGACATCTTTCATCCTCTTTCCTGGCGTGAAGTCCATATATTTCAGTGCGCGCTCCCACGCCTGGAGTTGAACTTCTTCATTGAGACCTTCCGCCTTCGCCTCAGCAATTATCTCCTCACGAGTAGGCACACTGCCCTTAATAGACACGCCCTGACCAGGATTCGTCCCCCAAGTCACGAAAGGTTCAAGCGTAGACACATCAATGACCACTTCTTTGTCGAACACTGCGCCGTCGTCAGAAAAAAGCGTTGACCAATACTGCATCGCGTCATCCCAATCTTGACCTTGCGGCGCGTGTGGACGTGACTTAATATACTCGAAAGTCGTCTCATCTGGGCGCATAATTCCGACACGGGCACCCGCCTCAATAGTCATATTCGAGATGCTCATCCGCCCCTCCATGCTCAGGCTCTCAATCGCCTCACCAGAGAACTCGATTGCATAACCTTGCCCGCCACCAGTGCCAATCTTGCTTATTAACTTGAGTATCATATCTTTCGCGGTGACACCCTCTGGCAACTTTCCCTTGAACTCGACGCGCATATTCTTCAACGGTGACTGCCATATAGTCTGCGTCGCGAGCACATGTTCCACTTCAGAGGTGCCAATACCGAACGCGATTGCCCCAAATGCTCCGTGAGTCGCAGTGTGAGAGTCACCACAAACGACTGTCATACCAGGGTGAATGAGCCCCAAGTTTGGTGCGAAAGCGTGGACCACCCCGTTGTCAGGGTCACCAAGTGAATGGATGCGCATACCGAACTCCTTAGCGTTAGACCGCACAGTTTCGAGCTGCAGGCGTGAAATGTCATCTTTAATCGGCGAGTAAATGTCACAAGTCGGTGTGTTGTGGTCCTCAGTGATTATTGACAAATCCGTCCGTCGAACGCGCCGACCAGCATTGCGCAATGACTCAAATGCGATCGGTGATGTGACCTCATGCAGTAATTGTAAATCAACATAAATTAAGTCTGGAGCACCGTTTTCGCCCTTCTTGACGATATGGTCATCCCAAACTTTTTGAAATAGAGTTCTAGCCATAATACTAGTCTAGCATATTTCGTGGTGTGATGTTAAATAACTGAGTTCTAATCGCTAGTCAGCCCCCACTATGGATCCTCGGGACAAGCCCAAGGATGACACTGCGGAATGGGTGGTGCACACGGCGTATGGATCCTCGGGACAAGCCCAAGGATGACACTGCGGAATGGGTGGTGCACACGGCGTATGGATCCTCGGGACAAGCTACGCTGCCCAAGGATGACATGAAAGGGTGGTTTGTGTCATCTTTGGCTTTATGCCGAAGATCCACGCTAGCGATTAGAACTTGTCATACTTCAGCACCTTTTCAGCCGAAGATTCAATCTGACCGAGCGCAACACGGAAATCATCGACATCACCATACCACGGGTCAATTAAATCGGGCCCAGTATGCACGCCATCTACGACATCCGCCTCATCCATACGCTCGAACCAGCGCCAAAGGAACACTTTCTGCGGGTGGACGCCGAACCGTTTGATGAGTGACTGTGCATGTTGTGACGTCATCGCGAGGAATACATCAGTTTCGTCAAGTTCACGCTGAGTTATCTGGTGCGCCCGGTGTTTACTGACTCGTGGGTCAGAAAGATCATATCCATTCTCCTGCAACACCTGGACGGCGCGGCGATCCATTGGGTTGCCCTGCTCCTCGTTCGAAACCCCACTAGAGATGATCTCGAACTGGTCTTGAATCTCTAGCTCGCGTGCTTTAGCCGCAAGGACAACCTCCGCCAGCGCTGAGCGACAGATATTCCCCGTGCAGACCGCGTTAAGCTGCAGAATCTTGGTCAGTGCCTTTCTTATGTTCATCATATGCCTGAGTGTAGGTCTCAGTCGCGATTGTCTTCAAACGCTCTGCCTCAGCCTTGAGTTTCGCGAAGAAGTTGGTTTCCTGTAGTTTTACCGCTCCTTCTTTGGCACTCTTTACAGCCTGCTTGAACGCATCGGAGTCCGCAACTTGCTCGGAGACTACTTTTACGCTCGCACCCAACTTGGCAACATTTGAAACAGTCTTCTCGGAAATGCCGTCATACCCTCCAGCTTCATCATACGCAGCCTTCACTTTAGCCGCAGACTGCCCCAGAATCTCAGTCACCTGCGTTGCAACAACTTTCACAGTCGGCTCCTCAGGCATCTCGTTTTTGAGCTCTTCGAAGCGCTTAGTCGCCGCCTCTTTCGCCTTGTTGATAGCGTCAATCGCAGTTGTTAAACTTTCAGTCACCGCATCTGTAACGTTCTTGTCTTTATTTTCATCAGTCATAATACCTCCTTAACGATATCTATAGTGTAGCACAGCTGTATGTCAAAATGGCGCAGTAATAGCACTCATCCAATAAGTGCCACCTGCAGTCAAATCGACTTCAAGATTATGCAGCGGACAGTAGGAGATTTGAACTCCTGCTGGGTTGCCCCACTATCGCCTTTCCAAGACGACCTCTTCGACCACTTGAGTAACTGTCCTTAATCACATTATAGCACATTATGCTACACTACTGATAATGAAGACGAAGAAAATTCGTGTGGGTGTTGTTTTCGGCGGAAAATCGTCGGAGCACTCAATTTCGTGCATTTCGGCAAGCGGTGTTCTCGCGAATATTGACCGTGAGAAGTATGAAGTCATCGCAATTGGTATTACTAAATCTGGTGTGTGGCGTAAAGTGTCCGACAACCCTGACCACTGGAGGAAGCGTGAAAATAGTATGCCAGAAGTCAAGGAGCCGGTCGTGAAGCGCTTCTGGAACACTCAGTTGTCGGCAAAATTGGAGCCAGGTGGGCTTGATGTTGATGTAGTTTTCCCAGTGTTACATGGCTTAAATGGTGAAGACGGGACAATTCAGGGCATGCTAGAGATGCTGGGGACTCCTTATGTCGGGTGTAAAGTTATGTCAAGCGCAATGTGCCAGGACAAGCATTTTGCAAAGGCAGTGCTAAGGGATGCCGGAGTCAATGTGGTCGACAGCGTGACTATTAAAATGGGTGTACGAAACGGGAAGTTGCCCAAAGACTTCAAAGTGCCTGAGCCCGTACAGAAGAGGATTATTGAACTGAGCGACAACTGGAAGCACCCCATATTCGTGAAACCTTGCCGTGCGGGGAGCAGTGTAGGTGTCAGTAAAGTGCTCAAGGAGCGGGACCTACGACGCGCACTCGAAAAGGCTGCAATTGTCGACGAGAAGGTGCTAGTTGAGCGGGGTGTTGATGCGCGCGAGATTGAATGCGCAATGTTTAAGGGGAAGCCATCCACTCTCGGGGAGATTATCGCACAGGGATTTTATGACTACAACTCGAAGTATATCAACAACAAGACCAAGCTCGTGGTGGACCCAGTGATGGACCCAGAGTCGAAGCGTAAACTGCAGGAAACCGCCAAAACTGTATATGACGCTCTGGACCTACAGACAATTTCTCGTGTAGATATGTTTTTGACCTCGAGTGGACAGATTTTCGTGAATGAGGTGAACACTATGCCTGGTTTTACACCGATTTCGATGTATCCTACGTTGCTCGAACATGACGGTGTGCCCTATTCTGCCCTGATTGACGAGTTAATCCAGTCCGCACTTTAGATTTTCAAGTTTACGAGCCACAATGGGCAACTTGTTGTATATTTTTGGCGACAAACGCAGAAAATCGAGCGATTAGCGAGATTTTCAAGTTTACGAGCCACAATGGACAACTTGTTGTATATTTTTGGCGACAAACGCAGAAAATCGAGTGATTAGCGTGGATCCTCGGGACAAGCCCAAGGATGACATGGGGGGCGGTGTGTCCGAGGATGACATGGGACGGACAAGCCCAAGGATGACATGGGCGCGGTGTGTCCGAGGATGACATGGGGGGGCGGTGTGTCCAAGGATGACACGAAGGGCGGTGCACACGGGGGGGCGGGGACAACATGTGCGCGTTAGCCACGTCGCTGCTTAATCTGCACCTCGCGCGCCCTCGCTAGCGAAGCGCCCTCGATGAATTCAATCTTCTCTAGCGTTAGCCCCCTCGGTGAAATCGGCCCAGTTGCACCTTCACGAACACCAGCACGCAGTTTGTCTCGCAGAAACTCAGTGTCACGCTTGCGTTGTCCCACCAGAACCGACGCCTGCACTAGCGAACGCACCATATTGTAAGCAAATGCATCTGCCCTTAGGGTGAACACTACTAACCCTGCGTCGTCACCCTGCTCCTTGCGTTCGACCTTGAAGACTTGTAAATCCCGCGTCGACGTCGCGCCACGCCTCGGCTTAACGAACGCCGCGAAGTCATGCAGCCCAGTGAGACCCTCAATCGCGGACTGCATTGCGCCCACGTCTAGTTGATGCTTTACCCTGAAAACGTCACGCCGCCTAGTTGGGAAGTCAAACTGCGCATCGTCAACTATGCGATACTTATACGTCCTGGACTTCGCCCAAAAACGCGCTGAAAAGTCGGGTTCCACTGCCTTTGCCGCAAACACTACCACGTCTTCAGGGAGGACACAGCGCAGTCGATAGAGCAAGATGTCGAAGCTGAAACTTGCCGAACCGTCTAGTAAAGCTGTAGAATCATCCGTCGGGTTAGCGTTTATGCTATAATCAAAGTGTACAACTTGGTGCCGCGCATGCACCCCAGTATCAGTTCGTCCCGCGACGACTGTAGATATCTTTTTGCCCCACATTCCTGGTAGCACTTTGCTCAACGCAAGTTCTAATTCTTCTTGCACAGTGCGCATATTCGGTTGCTTTGCCCAGCCGAAAAAGTCGGTGCCATCATATCTTAGATCCAGGCGGATTCTCATACCGTTAGCCCAGTATATGCTGTGAATCGAGTGCGACGCCGTCACGACGGATTTCAAAGTGCAGATGTGGGCCAGTAGACATCCCTGAAGACCCGATTAGCCCGATTTGTTGCCCCCGAGAGACCCACTCCCCTTCATGCACAAAAACACCATCATCCCACATATGAGCATACACGGTCATCCAGACATGCCCCTCAGACGTGCCATGATTTATGCGGATAACGTTCGCGCCAAGCCACCCAGGCGGTTTATTTGCCGAAATCACTATGCCGTCTGCTGCTGCATATATCGGAGTGCGGTCACCGCAGCCGAAGTCAGTGCCCATATGTCCAGAATACCCACCGAACGGGCATGTAACGCGTGTGCAGCTTGCCGGAAATGAGAATTGCCCACCGGACCCGTCAAAATTGGAGCCACCTTGACTTAGCGCGATCTGTTTCATATCTTCCTCAATGATTTTCTGCTGCTGCTCAAATAGAGCCATCTGCTCCTCAAGGTGCGCTTTCTGGTAGGCTAAATCTGCTTTTTTCTGCTCAAGTTCGACCTCCATAGCATCGACCTTAATTTTCCAAGCCTGTGCGTCCTGCTGGGACTTTTCCGCCGCGGCCTTTTGCTCGTCCGCTTGAACTTTCAGGTTGGCGATCAGCTCGTTGACTATTTTCAGCCTGGCGTCCTTGGTCGCTGAGGTTGCCTTTACTATTGCCGAGTTGTTCAGAATTCGCGTCTGTGTCCTGGCGGCAGCTGACGCCGTCTCGAGGTCATTGACAAAGTTTTCAGAATCACCTGCTGAGAAGACCAGTTTGAGGGTGTTCGTCTCGTCTGTGTTGCGCATCTCCTCACGTGCCAGCGAAGAAACTGCAACCCTTGAAGAGTCAAAATTAGCGTTCGCATCGGTCAGTTGTTTTTCGATGCGGTCTTTGTCGGCTTGTGCAGCTTCTAGGCGGCGCGCTATCTTCTCTTGATTTGCGACTGCAGTGTCAAAATTCGCATTGGCTTGTGAGAGCGCTGCGTTTGCGGCAGGTATTTGGGAATGTTCAAGGTCAGCCACCTCCGCTTCGACGCTCGCTAACATCGCCTGGACACCTTCCTGCTCAGACTTGTTTTCCTTGCGCGCTTGTGAGTTCTGCCGATTTGCTTCATACACTTCGCTGGGGTTCTTCTGGTCAAACGCTTGTGCAGCACTTGGACTTAGCGTTAATGTTATGAGTAGCGCTAGAACTGAAAGAATACTGAACCGTCTACGCATCTACACCTAAACCTTCATATATTTCCGTAGCGTGAGTATTGACGAGAGACCAGCGACAACTATTGCAATTCCGACTAGCAGTGGGTAGATAATTATTGTGTCCTCGATGCCAACGAAATCCATCCACTTATTCGACTCGGCAAGCCAGTTGTTGATAAATGTGTTCACGATAGCCGTTATAAAGCCTGACGCTAAAAGTGCCCCGACTACTGCAGCAATTACACCTTCAAGGATAAACGGTGCCTGAATAAACAGATTTGATGCACCAACCAAGCGCATAATCTCAGTCTCCTGTTTGCGCGATGCGGCGGACAGTCTAATTGTCGTCACTATCAGCAAGAACGCGGAAATTATCATCAGCACGGCAAGTGAGATAGCCACAATAGTCAATTCATTCAGCACGTTAAAGATGCCGTCAAAAAGCTGCCTCTCATCGGAAACGGTCTGCACGCCTTCGCGGTTCTGTAGCACGTCCGCAATTATTGAGTAGTTTTCAGAGTTGTTCAACCCTAGCCTGAGGGAAATCTGCATATCATCAGCCGTTAAAGTCTGCCCTTTGAACACTCCGCCTGGATACTTCTTCTTGAACTTTTCGAATGCCATCTCCTTAGTTTCAACATCGATTGACTTCACGTCCTCGGAAAGCTCAGTGTTAATTATACCCTTGATCCTGTCTACATCTGCGTCCGTGGCACCCTCACCAGTCGGGCATGTATAAGAAGTTTCGTAGTCCGGGCAGAGATATACTGCCACTTGAACTTTGTCATACCAGTCACCTTTTGCCTTGACTATCTGCATCTGTAACATTGCGGACGCACCGACGAAGAGTAGAGAGATGAAAGTAACCAGCACGACTGACACGACCATAAACAGGTTACGGCGCAGGTTGTGTAGAACTTCTGATGCGATAAATCTTGCTCTCATTATGGCGTCTCCTCGTCAATTTTGCCACGGACTATATTGGCATCGAATGAACTAGTGTTAAAAAAGTCACTCTCACCCGTCTGCTCATAATAACTGTCGTATGCCATCTGTTCCTCTGTAGTTAAACCGTCCGCCAACGCAAACTCATTGTCTAGCACATTGTTTACAGTTTTCATCTGGCTGGTTGAAATATTGTCTGGTATCACTCGAGGGCGCTTCGGAATCCGCACAGTCATATTTTCAACATCTTCTTGTGCCACTGGAGCCGCCTTGGCACTCTGTGCACTTGGTTTCCGCCCTGCTGAAGACGCGGTCCGCCTGTTTTTCGTAGGCACTGGGGCATCGGAGTCGACTTGGGAAATATAGCGCGCATTGATTTCATCGCGAACTAAGTGGCCCTGCTTAAGTTCTAGGACACGCTTCTGGAAAGAGTTCACAATCTCTTCGGAGTGGGTTGCCATCAATATCGTCGTCCCCATCGAATTAATCATCTCAAACACTTTCATAATCTCCATTGAGGTCGCAGGGTCAAGGTTTCCAGTCGGCTCGTCTGCCATAATTATCAACGGCTTGTTAACGAACGCCCTCGCAATAGCCACGCGCTGCCTCTCACCACCGGAAAGTTGGTCTGGAAAGCGGTCCGCTTTGTCTTGCAGCCCGACTAGTTCGAGTGCCTCAGGAACCAGCTGGTTAATCTCCTTTTTGCGCTTACCAATCACCTGCAGTGCAAATGCCACATTTTCGAACACTGTTTTATTCGCGAGCAATCTGAAGTTCTGGAACACGACACCAATCTGCTGTCTAAACTCGGGGACACGCCAGTTCGTCAAAGTCTTCAAATCCCGCCCTGCTACGTAAATCTGCCCGTCGTTAAGCCGTTCGGAACGCAGAATCAGACTCAGAAGCGTTGACTTCCCCGAACCTGAAGAGCCCACCAAGAACACGAACTCGCCACGTTCAATATTAAACGTCACATTCTCCAGAGCGGGTGTCGCACCGTTCTTGTAAATCTTAGTCACCGAGTCAAACTTAATCATATATCAGTAGTATAGCACTTTTGTAGGTCAAATTGGCGCGCATTAACACAATTCACCACTTCGGAGGCAGGAACACTTTTTTCTGGCTGCGTGACCTGCCCCTAGCAAGCGATTCAAGTGCAGTTGGGTAGTCCTGTTCTAAGTCAAGTTGCCGCGCAGCCTGGTCAATTTCGAGCACAGTTACTGCCTTGAGCATCTGCATCTTCACCTCTTTTGCGTTAAACCCCTTCAAATACGGGCCGATATTCTGGCGGAAAAGTTTCACCGCGGCGAGCTCAGAGTTGCCCTGCGCCTTAACCCACGAGACTGTTAACTCAAGGTGGCGCATCATGATTTCGACCACTTCCTTTAGTTTAGGGCGCAGTGCGAAGGTAGACCCAGTAGTATAATACTCTGACAATTCGGCGAAGACCCACGGGCGGCCCATACATCCGCGTCCAATTGCCACGCCATTTGCACCAGTTTCGCGTACGCAGCGTATCGCGTCCTCTAAAGTCAGGATATCCCCGTTTGCGAAGACCAACACCTCTTTTGGCACAGTGTCCCGTAGCAACTTTATCGCGCTCCAATCAGCTTTACCCGAGTAGAATTGTTGTGCCGTCCGCGCGTGGAGTGTTAGTAGTTCGCATCCCTCTTCGACCGCGATTTCAGCAGTGCGTAGGAAATGAACGTCGTCGTCATCAATCCCGATGCGGAACTTGGCAGAGATGGGCAAAACTGCTTCAGAATTGTTGTCACACCCCTCTTCGACACCCCGTTTTACCCCGTGGATTATCGCGCGCAATAGGTCGGGGTTTGCACCGAGCGCAGACCCACCGCCATTCTTCGTCACCTTTTTAACAGGGCACCCGAAGTTCAGGTCAATATGGTCCGCTAGTCTCTCGGATGCGATCTGAAACGCTGCTGTTTGCGCCCACAACGCGTCAGTACAATGCAGCTGCAGCGACCGAAACCGCTCATTATGGGCAAATGTTGCCTTCGCACGCACTTTACTTATCTTCCCAGCAATTGCTCTAGCCGCAACCATTTCGTCGACAAAGATACCCGCTAGTGTTTCAGTAGATTGTGTGTCATACTGGGTGCAGTATTCATCGATTAGTTCAAGGCAGAGTTGCCGAAACGGTTGACTAGTTATCCCTGCCATAGGGCTTAACATTATGGGTAAAAAATGACGGTGACCGAACCGTAAAGTCCGCGATTCTATAAGCTCAACGGGCATATTAGTGTTGATTGCTAACTTTAATCCATTTCTCTAACTTCTCCTTCGCCTTGCCGCTAATAATTGCCTCTTTCGCCAAGTTAAACCCAAATTCAAACCGCTCCATCAAGTTCTCGAATGTGTTGGCATGCTCGAGTAGTCCATCTGGAATAAGTGTCGCATCTGCAACAATACCTGCCGCAGCGTTCAAGCACACCGTCTGGAAAATCGCGCGCTCCTGTTTAGTGTCCGAAGGTTGCGCACCGACCCCGTCAAACAATCTGCGTGCCACCTGCGCATTATGCTTGGCGTCCCCACCCTTCAAGTCATCAATCTCGATTTTCTCAAGCCCAACAGTGTCGCGAAGTCTAGCTGGGTCGAAAGTGGTCTCCTCAATTATGCCACGCTTGGTCCCGTCTGCGTCACGAACTTGGCGAATTTCAAACAGCGTCCCATGTGCAGTCGCCGCGAGTTCATCAAGTCCACGCCCGTTCTCATCCTTGCCATTAAACACAAAGCCTTCTTCACCGCGACTAGCGAACACTTCGGCAACTAACCGCGCATACTTCACATTAGCAACCCCGATGACAACTGTGTCTGGGTGGCTTGGGTTAGTCAAGGGTCCGAGCAAATTGAATACTGTGTGGATACCGAGTTCCTTGCGTATTGGTGCAGCGTGGCGCATTGCGGGGTGAAAAGTGGTCGCGAAGGCAAACGAAATACCAGCCTCATTCGCGGTGGCAGCGACCCCGTCAGGCTGAAGATTAAGGTTGACGCCAAGTTCCCCGAGCACATCGGCAGACCCCGAGAGTGAAGATACCGCCTTGTTGCCATGCTTCAGGACTTTAATTCCACACGCTGCGATGACCACTGCGGCCATTGACGAAATGTTGACCGAGCCAACCTGATCTCCACCGGTTCCAACAATGTCAAGCAACCTACCAGGGACCTCAAACGGAACCGCATGCTGCAACATACCCTCCGCGAACCCCTCAATCTCCTCAGCAGTTTCAGTCTTGGCGCTCAACAACGCCAGAATAGCGCCGAGCTGTGCGTGCCCAGCGTCACCGAGCATTATCTGCTCCATCAGCCACTTCGCCTCGAGACGGTTGAGATCCTGCCCTGCGACTAAACGGTTCAAACACTTATTCCAATTACTCATTATTAACACCAATCTTCTTCAGCAATAGATACTCAGCACCGATAACTTTGCGCAAATCTCCGAGATGGACTGACTCGTTGTCGGAGTGTGCACGCGAGTCAGGGTCTTCAACACCAGAAATCAGAACTTCCGCCTCTGGGAACACCTTTTTTAGGTCCGCTGTGAACGGTATCGAGCCACCCATACCAGAATATACGACGCCTGCGCCAAATGACTCCTCGAGCGCATCTTTGAATGCCACTGCCGCAAAAGAATTAACGTCCGCCTGAAATGCGGGACCACTTTCCTCTAGTATAGCATCTAACTTCGCCCCGAATGGCACTTGACTCTTCAAATACTCGATTAGTGCGTTCGCCGCCTCGTCTGGGTCCTGACCAGGCACGACACGCAGACTAAGAACAGCCGCGGACTTGCTCGCTAGCACATTACTTGACTTCGCAGTGGGCACCGCGTCGAAGCCAATCACGCACACACTAGGCTTCACCCACACTCGGCCAGTAATAGTTCCCGACCCCGCGAGCTCAACACCCTCAAGAATGCCATTATCACGCCTGAACTCGTCGTCAGTATAGTCCACCAGTGGCTCAGGAATCCTGTTACCGAACGCACCGAGCAGCCCTGGAACTACCACTTCCCCGGTGGCATTATGGATTGTGGAAAGCGTTTTCATCAAGAGCAGGTTGGCATCAAGAATTGGACCAGAGCTCATACCAGAATGAACGTCATGCTTGAGTACCTGCAACTCCAACCTGATAGTAGCAACACCGCGCAGACTAGTAGTTATGCTCGGGACACCGACTGCCCAATTACCTGAATCCGCTACGATAATCACATCCGCCTGCAACTTTTCACGGTATGCCTTCAAGAAGTTCGCGAAGCTCGGAGATCCAATCTCTTCTTCACCCTCTATGAACACTTTGACATTGACAGGAAGTTGCTCATTGTTCTCCCTGAAGTTACGGACTGCACCGAGATGCGCGACGATCCCTGCGCCGTCGTCAGCCGCACCGCGCCCATACATCCGCTGACCATAAACTGTTGCTGAAAATGGCTCGGTCACCCAGTTTTCGGGTGCCTGGACTGGCTGGACGTCATGGTGGGCGTAAAGTAACACGGTCTTCTTCATGGGGTCAATTTCACCATTCTGACCTGCACCCAGTGTCCCGATTAGCGCTTTATTCCCCGGTGATCCGTCTTCGCGTTCGGCATTGACAATTTCCACTTTGAAGCCAAGTTTTGAAAAGTTAGCGCCAACAAACTCCACCGACCGATTCATTAGCTCAGGGTCAAAATTGTTCAAGTTCGACACAAACGGAATTGACACGAACTCTCGTAGCGCTTCAACACTAGAGTTGAAAACTGCGTCCGCAATCAAATTATCGACCATTTTACCGCTACTTCCGCGTCCTACACCCCAACTTTCGGTAGTCGCGCAAATCTTGGCTGGGTCATCCTGTTTAGAGCATATGAACTGATACCGCGCTCATTTTTCGCCTTTTTCTCACCAAACTTCTCAACTACTTGCTGCTTGATGCCCCGGATTTTAACGAACAAGAAGACTATTGTCGCCAAAATGTAGAGATAAATCAAAATCGTTAATGTGAAGGCAAACATTGGGTTAACCTGGTTCAGCACTGACGATAATATCAGAACCACAACTGCAATCGGTAGGAAAAACTCTGCTGGAGAACGCTTGGCATCGACTAAGTTACGAATAAACTTCTTGATTTCACCCTTATCGCGCTCTGGCAGGTATTTCTGGTCACCAGTCCTGAACGCTTGTGCCTCTTTTTCGCGGATGTCGGCGTATTTCGAGCGGTTCACACTCTTCTGCTCTGCCCTCTCCTCCTTGGACATCTTCCGTTTCGGCGCGTTCACCTTCACAATCGGGTTCAGGTTCTTCTTTTCCTGGTCCTTGCGCTTCGGAGTTGGCGCCTTCTTCTTCATCCCTGCTGGCGGTTTTGACGGCGACGGCTGCACTTCAGCTAGCGGTGTGTCCGCAGGTTTAGTTACTGCTGGTTTCGCAGCCGATGCAGCCCGGGAGGCGGTTTTCACTGAATGTACCTTCGCCTTGGATTGAGGTGCCTTCGCCTTAGCATTGGTTACTTTAGTGCCTGATTTTGCTGCTGTTGTCGCAGTTTTCCTGGTCCGAGTTCGAGTAGTAGTCTTTGCAGTAGTACTTTTTGGCCCAGGTTTTGGACCACTTTTTGCGGTGCTGCTTGTATTTTTCGATTCTACCATTATTTCTCCTTATTCTTGCTTAACGAATGCATCTGTAACTCCGACTCTATCTCCTCGAGCGACTTGCCCCTGGTCTCAAATAGTTTGAACCTAATGAATATTGCGGCAACGAATGCGAACACGCTAAGCACTATGAAAATCCAGAACGGGTGCCCACCTAACATTGTGGCTTTATTACACTCGTCGAAGCAGTTTTCATCGTAGGCGGCGTGACCGAGCAAAAATGGGAAAAGTAGCGTAATCGTGAAGTTTGACACCCAGTTCACACCAGATGTAATGCCAATACCAAGCCCACGGACATGCGTAGGGAAAATCTCAGCGAGCACAATCCACATAACGCCACCCCATGTAACACCGAATGTGAAGATGTAGATCAGCATCAGGACTAGAGTAAGTATGTGTACAATTGTTTGATCCTCAACTGTAGACCGGTCAGTAATTGTCAATAACGCGAGCGAAAATAGTGCGACACCCATAACTATTCCACCCGAAATTAAAAGTGTCCGCCGGTTAACGTGATTGACGATTTTTATTGCTAGTAGTGTCGCGATGACATTCATAACACCGATTGCTATAGTGCTTAAACGCTGCCCTTGATTGTCGAACCCAACCGTCTCGAGCACTTTCGGAGAGTAGTATATTATCACGTTGATGCCCATAAACTGCTGAAAAAACGCTAGGCCCACACCAGCAACTAGAGCAGGCCGGACAAACTTCGAGGTCAGTTCCTTTAGGCTCGCAGTGCGCACCGATTGCGAAGACTTCAACTCCTCTAGTTCAACTTCCACCTCGCGGGCAGTGCGCAATTTGAGCAGGACATCACGAGCAGCGTTGACATTATTAATCCGGAAGAGATAGCGCGGTGACTCCGGTAGTTTGAACACACCAATAAGTAGTAGTAATGCTGGAATGCCCACAAATGCTAGCGAGATGCGCCACCCAGTGCTACTATTCCAACTCTCGGTCCCGAACTCGCTGAATAGGTAGTTCAACGTGTAGGCGAAGACGATACCAAGAACAATCATGAGCTGGTTCAAGAACGCTAACGACCCGCGTCTTGAGGTAGGCGCCAGCTCCGAAAGGTAAAGCGGAACGAGCGAAGAGACTGCCCCGACAGCCAATCCCATAATAAGGCGTGCTAAAAGTAGAAATTCAAGGCTCCCCGCCAGCCCTGAGAGCAATGCGCCGACCACGAACAGGACTGCAGAGATGAACAGTGAGGTCCTGCGCCCGAGTTTGTCCGCCAACTTACCGATTGCGACTGCGCCGGCAACTGCTCCGACTAGTATTATTGCGGTCAGTGCACCTTCTTCCAGAGAGTTCTCGACGATTTTAAGGTCAGTGCCAATATAATGCAATGCACCAGAAATGATGCCAGTGGAATACCCGAACAGGAAGCCACCGAGTGCGCCAAAAAAATATATTAAAGACTGTTTCATCTTTCACCTTTCGCCTATTACTAGCATGCCTAGCATACTATATCAGTAGTATAGCACATAACTTCATTCGCAGGCGGGCAGAGCCGGCGGTGGGGTGCAAACAACTGGCTGTTTCATCTTTTTCTGTCACCCTTGGGCTTGTTCCGAGGGTCTCGCTAATCGCTCGATTTTCTGCGTTTGTCGCCAAAAATATACAACAAGTTGTCCATTGTGGCTCGTAAACTTGAAAATCCACAATGGCGGAGTGTGTCCAATGGATCCTCGGGACAAGCCCAAGGATGACATGGGACGGACAAGCCCGCGCCTGCCCTTGGCTTTATGCCGAGGGATGACACTGCGAGGGGCGTAATGAGAGCGCGGAGCGATCGAAGCCACCCTGACGAATTCAGTAAGTGCTATTCATAATAGATTAATCATCCGGAGTGCGCGTTCGCCAATCGGATTGTCCCCTGTGGCGAGAAAATGCCCAGAAAGTGCATGTAAACACTTGACTCTAGACGGCATACCGCCTGATGAAAAATCGGAGTGTGTTCGGCTCAACGGCTGCAACTCTAACATTGGTGCCAGTATCTGATCGCGGAAATTGATGTAGGCGCGGTGCGCTTTGAGATAACTCGCAGACAGGTCAGTGTCACCCGCGAGCTCAGTTTCGAAGTCTTTCATTACGCCGTTTGCCTCAAGTTTGCTGAGGCGCGCTACGAGTTCCGGGTTGCTCAGGTAAAAGGTCGTCGGAAAGGGCTCCTGTCGAACCTCACCATGCCGAGTCACTTCAACCCACGGTGCGGTCACAACCACGGCGATTTCGCGATTCTTAAGGCGCCTTGCTACACCAACCATACCTCTCGGGACACGTCCAAGTTGCTCTTGAACCTCTGCTCGGTCTGCTGATGACGCGATTTCGAACTCTGGCACGAACTCCTGGATAGTCTTAACGTCTAGTGTTGCTTCACTCATCGGCAAAAACCTTCGTCAAGCGCTCATACCACGGGACACGATACTGCTCAAATTCTCTCTGCTGCTGGGTAAGTATTTCATTCTCCTTTTGCGCGTAGTTGTTCAAGTCATATTCATGCCCAGCGTTTTCTGGGTCGGCAACATGCATTGCAAGTTCACTAGGCATAATCAGGGCAAAGTGCTCCCTGGCATAGGAAATTATGAAGTTGCTGTCCGACTGACGTGCCGCCTCTTGCTTCCAATGCTCATTATCCGCATTCGCGAGCTCAAGTTGTTTCTTGATGCTTTCGAGGTTTTTGCGCTCCTGGAAATTATTGCGCACAGGGCCGACAATAGTGCCAAAAACGCCAATCAACACCAATAACAGAATGAACACATTACGCGAAAGTGAGCTGACGTAAAACCCGCCCAGAGACTGCTTCTTTTTCTTGAAGAGACTGCTCTGTTTAAGGCGGGGTTCACTCATATTAGCGCGTATTACGAACGAGTCGCAGGGAACGCGTTACGTCCAGCATAAACTGCAGCATCACCAAGGGAGTCCTCGATACGAAGCAACTGATTATACTTGTTAATGCGCTCACCACGTGCTGGTGCACCAGTCTTTAACTGCCCAGAATTCACAGCGACTGCTAGGTCAGAAATTGTTGTGTCCTCAGTCTCGCCAGAACGGTGCGACACCATTGCGCAGTATCCCGCCTTGTGTGCCATCTCGATCGCCTCAAACGTTTCGGTCACAGTGCCAATTTGGTTCAACTTAACGAGCAGTGCGTTCGCGGCACCAAGTTTAATGCCTTTCGCGAGGCGCTCCGGGTTCGTAACGAACAGGTCATCGCCAACTATTTGAACTTTGTGCCCAACATGCTTCGTCAACTGTGCCCAGGCGTCCCACTCATCTTCAGAAAGTGGGTCCTCAATCGAAACAAGTGGGTAGGCATCTACCAAACTGTCGTAATACTCAACCATATAATCAGTGTCACGCAATTCACCTTCAAACCTGTATTTACCGTCCTCGAAGAACTCAGCAGATGCGACGTCAAGTGCTAGACCAATTTGAGCGTCCGCGCCAGTACCTGCTTTATAGCCTGCCTTCTCAATTGCCACCATGATTAGATCAAGTGCCTCACGGTTCGATGCCAAGTTCGGTGCGAAACCACCCTCGTCACCTAGACCTGTGGAGAGCCCACGCTCTTTGCATACTGACTTCAGAGTGTGATAAATCTCTGCACCTGCACGCAATGCCTCCTTATACGAGTCAAAGCCGAACGGGGAAATCATGAACTCCTGGATGTCAACATTCGAATCTGCGTGCGACCCACCGTTCATAATGTTCATATTAGGCACTGGCAGAACATGACCTGAAGGGCCACCGAGATAGCGGAAGAGCTCCTGATCAGAATAACTTGCAGCAGCCTTGGCGACGGCGAGAGAGACACCCAGAATAGCGTTCGCGCCTAAGCGTCCCTTGTTCTCAGTGCCGTCCAGCTCAATCATTTTCATGTCAATTGCGCGCTGGTCACCAGCATCCATCCCGATTATTGCCTTCTCAATTTCCTCAACATTAGCGACTGCCTTTTCGGTGCCCTTTCCTAAGTAGCGACCCTTGTCACCGTCACGTAGTTCCACCGCTTCAAATGCGCCAGTAGACGCCCCTGAAGGAACTTGCGCAATCGCAGACGTTCCGTCCTCTAATAAAATTTCAACCTCAACTGTAGGGTTACCGCGTGAATCAAGAATTTCACGAGACCCCAGTGCTTCAATATATGCCATACAACACTCCTTTCATATCACTAGTATAGCACATAACTTCATTCGCATGCGGGCGAAGCCCCGAGTTTGACACTTCGTTTTAGACCGATTTCACAAAAACTCCTTATTTTCTCGGCGTTAAATGCTTAACTTTCGCAAAAAGTTATGCTATAATATATAATGTATACAATATAAACG
>JAISRT010000021.1 GCA_031273495.1 Candidatus Ancillula kalotermitis
CGCATTCAAGAAGTTAAACGCAGGGCAAAAGGATTCAGGAATATGGATAACTTCATCAATATGATCTATCTGGTTTGTTCAAACCTAAAATTGGAGAAATTAAGTTACCCTACCCACTCAATTTGACGAAGAGCCATTTTTTTGTAGTATGCCCCTTAATGGAGTAACATTTTTTTGAAAAGCCCCTTAGTAGTGCGCCCTTTTAACGGAACACGGTATCAAATGTGCTACACTAGTTGAATGAAATCGACAAACTTTATCGGAGGCGAGAAATTGCGTGCAGGAGGCAGTGATGAGTGATGTTATGAACGGTCTAAGCCACGCCAAAGTTGAGCACCTTCGGGAAAACCATCACCGTAATGTTATCACGCCCAAAAACCGCTCCACAGTGTTGCGCCGACTTTTCCAAGCCTTCGTCAATCCGTTCACAGTTATGCTAGTGGTCATCGCACTGGTCGACTATTTTACAGCGCTGTTCTCTGACGACGAGGACTGGCTCACTATTGGCATCATCATCTTCATGCTCGTGGCCTCAGCACTGGTCTCATTTGTGCAGTCTGAGCGCAGTAACCGTGCGACGCAAAAGCTCGCGAACATGATTTCGAATAAAGTTGACGTCGTTAGGGAGGGTAAAGTTGTCGAAATTGACATTAAGGACGTCTACCCCGGCGATATTGTCAAGCTTAGTGCGGGTGATATGATTCCGGCGGACCTCAAGTTTTTGCAGACCAAAGATATGTTTGTCGCGCAGGCTGTGATCACTGGAGAGAGTCAGCCGGTCGAGAAACTTGTCGATGACGAAGCGTTTATGGGGTCAAATGTTGTTTCAGGCACCGCGTTTGCACAAGTCCTTAAAACTGGCGACGACACTTATATAGGTCAGATTGCCGAGTCGATTTCTGGGGAAAAGGGGCAGACTAAGTTCGATCTGGGGGTGTCAAAGGTCTCACGTCTCCTGATTAGTTTCATGTTGATTATGGTACCACTGGTCCTTCTGGTTAACGGTATCACTAAAGGTGACTGGCTGCAGGCGTTACTTTTTGCTGTCGGTGTTGCGGTAGGATTGACGCCAGAAATGTTGCCCGTGATTATGTCTGGGACTTTGGCTAAAGGCGCGCTCGAGCTGAGTAAACGCAAAGTTATTGTCAAAAACCTCAGTAGTATCCAGAGTTTCGGCGAGATGGACATACTTTGCACTGACAAGACTGGCACGCTAACTGAAGATAAAGTGGTGCTAGAGAAATACCTCAACATTAACGGTGAGGACGATGATCGAGTTTTGCGTCACGCTTTCCTGAACTCAAACTTTCAGACGGGGTTGAAGAATTTGTTAGATGTTGCCGTCATTGAGCGGGCGAATAAAAGTGGTGTTGCACAGATTGCCCAGCGCTACACATTGGTCGACGAGATACCATTTGACTTCACGCGGCGGCGAATGTCAGTTGTTTTACAGGACCAAGATAATAAGAGGCAGTTGATTACGAAAGGTGCAGTCGAAGAGATTCTGGAGATTTGCGGTCACTTAGAGCTTAACGGGCAGGTTGCGAGGCTAGATAATGAGACGAAAGTTCACGCGCTTGAAACTTATTCACGACTTTCCGATGAAGGGCTGCGAGTGATAGCTGTGGCGCAGAAGAATGACCTGAAGAATGCTAGCGGTTTCACCTTGTCAGATGAGCAGGACATGGTTTTAATCGGTTTCGTCGGTTTCCTTGACCCACCGAAAGAGTCTGCGAAGGCGGCAGTGCAAAATCTGCGTGAATATGGCGTCAGGACAGTTGTTTTAACGGGTGACTCTGCTCAAGTTGCTAAGACGGTTTGCTTAAAGGTGGGCATTGAGGCGGTCGAGGACACTGTAATCACTGGTGAGAAGGTCCGTGAGGCGAGTGAGCTTGAACTCAAGCGCATGGTGATGGCGTATGATATTTTTGCGAAACTTACCCCAGCGGACAAGGAGAAGATTGTCAACGCATTCTCGAGCCTTGGGCACACAGTGGGCTTTATGGGTGACGGCATTAACGATGCACCAGCATTGCGTGCGGCGGACGTGGGGATTTCGGTGGACACTGCTGTCGACATTGCGAAGGAAACTGCGAATATAATTCTGCTTGAAAAAGACCTTAACGTTCTGATTGACGGAGTAATCACAGGGCGCAAAACTTTCGGGAACATTATGAAATACATTAAGCTACAAGTCTCCGGCAATTTCGGCAATATGTTCTCAGTTTTGGTGGCGTCAGTTTTCTTGCCGTTTTTACCGATGCTTCCAGTGCAGATTTTGGCGCAGAACCTACTTAGCGATTTCTCGAGCCTGGCAATTCCGTTTGACAACATTGACGAGGAGTATGTTAAGAAACCGCGCGAGTGGGAAATTGGTAGTTTGCGGTCATTTATGATTATTATGGGGCCACTGTCATCGCTCTTCGACATCATCTGTTTTTTGGTCCTGTGGAACGTTTTCGGTTATAATGGTGACTGCGACTCAGGTAACTGTTCCCCTAGTGGCAGTAATTCCGCCTACGATTTCACCTGGGCGCCGTATTTCCAGGCTGGTTGGTTCATTTTTGGCACCATCTCACAGATTCTCATCTTCTACACTATGCGCACCGGCAAGATCCCTTTCATTCAGAGTCGTCCGAGCCGTCCGGTGTTGTGCACGACTGCAATTATTGCTGGTATTGTCTGCGCTATCGGGTTCACCCCGCTCGGTGCAGGGCTCGATATGGGGCAGATGCGCCTCTTTTTCATCCCGTTCCTCTTAGCGATGGTCTTTGGTTATGCACTTTTAGCACAAGTCGTCAAGTATTTCTACAAGCGTCACTATAGGCGGTGGCTATAATGTCTGACCTACTCTCGGGGCTTCCGAAGGTGTCCGACATCCCAAGTGCCCCTGGAGTCTACAAGTGGCGCGATGAAAACCAGCGCGTGATCTACGTCGGCAAGGCAAAGAACCTGAAACAGCGCCTGTCGTCATACTTCGCAGCGCCCGGGACGTTGCACCCACGGACAGCGAAAATGATCTCGATGGCTCAGTCCCTAGAGTGGACAATTGTGGGCAATGACATCGAGGCGCTGACCCTAGAATACGCTTGGATCAAGGAGTTTGAGCCGCGCTTCAACGTCATCTTCCGCAACGACGACAAGTCCTACCCCTACCTCTGCGTGACTAGTGATGAGTTCCCGCGAGTGTTCGTGACGAGGAGGCGGCGTGACCGCAAAAATAGGTACTTCGGCCCCTACCCCAAGTCTTTTGCGATCCGTGAAACCTTTTCTGTCCTGCAGGAGACGTATCAGTTGCGAAACTGCACTAATTCGGTGTTCAACTCTGCGCGGCGGACTTCCCGACCCTGCTTGCTCGGGTTCTTGGACAAATGCTCTAAGCCTTGTGTGGGCGAGGTCACGCTAGATGATTACGACGCGAACCTCAAGAGTATGCTGCGTTTTCTTAAGGGCGACATCAAAGACGTGAAGGACAGGTTGACGCAAAAAATGCACACTCTGGCAGAAGAAACCCAGTTCGAATTGGCGGCAAAGAAGCGGGACCAACTTAACGCACTAGAGGTGATTATCGAGTCGAACACTGTTGAAATTGCGCGCACGGACTCGCTTGACGTCTACGGAGCATTTTTTGAAGAGCTGGAAGCCGGTATGCACATCTTTCATATCCAGCACGGTATCATTATCGGTGAAGAAAAAATTGTCGCCGAGCGTGGACTCGATCAAACGGACGCAGAAATGGTGACTGACCTGCTATTATCACAGTATAGCATAAATGACATCCCGCACGAAATTATCGTTCCAGTAGAGTTAGACTTTGAGCCACTTCGGCAAATACTAGAGCAGAAACGTGGGACTAATGTTGACATACGCGTTGCCGAGCGCGGTGCGAAACGCGACCTGATGCAGAAGGCTACGCTCAACGCTGAGGAGACCTTGAGGCAGTCAAAAATGCACAGAACGACTGACCTGGAGTCGAGAACAAATGCGCTAAACGAAATCCACGCCGCTCTAGGGCTGGCGAAGGTACCTTTGAGAATTGAGTGCTACGATATTTCACATCTTATGGGTGAGCACCAAACCGGGGCGCAAGTGGTATTCGAGGAGGGGCTACCCAAAAAAAAGGACTACCGGCTCTACAATTTACGTGGTGACTTTATATCGTGGGACAAAAATGGCGTGCCCGACGACACTGCAGCAGTTTATGAAGTGATCCGACGGCGCCTAGAATATGTTAAAAAGCAGGACAACAAGTTCGCAAATGTGCCCCAACTACTCCTGATTGACGGGGGGAAACCGCAAGTTAATGCGGCATTTAGGGCAGTGCAGGACGCTGGGATGTCCGAAAAGATTGAGGTTGCTTCAATTGCTAAGCGCTTAGAGGAGGTTTGGCGACCGAACCTTGACCTACCAGTGATCCTACCGCGCCACAGCCTGTCGATGTATTTACTTCAAGCACTCCGCGACGAGGCTCACCGTTTTTCGATTGTGTCAATGCGCAAGAGGCGTTCGAAAGCATTCTTTTCCTGATGCGTCACCCTTGGGCACCCAGTCCTGTGTCATCATTGGGCATCCAGTCCTGCGTCACCCTTGGGCATCCAGTCCTGCGTCACCCTTGGGCTTGTCCCGAGGGTCCAGGAGGCGAGGTGGTGTGTTTGTGTCACCCTTGGGCATCCAGTCCTGTGTCACCCTTGGGCTTGTCCCGAGGGTCCAGGAGGCGAGGTGGTGATGTGTTTGCGTCACCCTTGGGCTTGTCCCGAGGGTCCAGATGACAGGGGGTGAGGTGGTGATGTGTTTGTGTCACCCTTGGGCTTGTCCCGAGGGTCCAGATGACAGGAGGCGAGGTG
>JAISRT010000030.1 GCA_031273495.1 Candidatus Ancillula kalotermitis
CTTTTTCTACATATTCACTCATATTTCAAGTATACTGCGCTAGTATGTCAAATTGGCAACGATATTGATGCACCCGCGCCTATTGTCACCCACCTTGTCATCCTTGTGGTGTCCGTCCCGCCCTTGTCATTCTTGGGCTTGTCCCGAGGACCCATAACCGCGTGGATTCTCGGCATAAAGCCAAGAATGACACTAACCCACCCTGTCATCCTTGTGGTGTCCGTCCCACCATTGTCATCCTTGGGCTTGTCCCGAGGACCCATAACCGCGTGGATTCTCGGCATAAAGCCAAGAATGACACTAACCCACCCTGTCATCCTTGGGCTTGTCCCGAGGATCCAATAGGTACCCGCGCCTTACTGAATCTCGGCACACCGTTCAAGTCGTTAAAATGTTCAACACCACGAAACCCTTGATTGTCCAGTATCTTCGCTATTTCAGGTGCTTGGTCGTCATAATGTTCAAGATAGAGTTTACCACCGGGGCTCACGACGCGTGCAGCTGTCCGAATAACCGTTTCTGGCATCAACATACCATGTTCACCGCCTCCGAAAAGTGCAAGTGCAGGCTCGTTAAGGACATCATTAGGCAGTGTTATGTCCTCTTCTTGAAGTTCTTCGACTGAAGGTATATACGGCGGATTTGACACCACTACGTCATACTTCGATTGTGACTGCGCACCGTTTTCACCCATATCAGTCCTTGCGCAATGCTCATCGCTAAACTCGGTCACGTCCGCTTGAACGATTTTCACCGAGTTTGAGAGCGCACGGATTTCCGATTTATACAACTCAACATTCTTCTGGATTGCCCGGATCGCAGTGTCATCGATTTCAACAAGCGTAACGTCTACATTCCTCAAACTAGTCGCTAGTTTCAGCCCAATTGCACCAGTACCCGCACAAAGGTCAGCAATTCGCAGTCTGCCCGAATGACCTGAACGCTGGGCACATTTACAGTCTTGGACAACTCTCTCAACAAGCACCTCGGTTTCGAAACGCGGAATGAAAACGCCTTCTTCAATGAATAGGTCTAGCCCGTAGAAATGCGCAGACCTCAACAGATATTGCAGTGGCACACCAAGTTCACGCTGCTTTTCCAAGTTCACTATAACAGTATCATCCACTTCACCGAGTGTATCAAAAATCATGCGCAACTCAGAGCGCGGGAACATATTCGCTTTGTCTACTTCTTAGACGCTGCTACAACAGTTAGATTTAGCGTTGCCGAAATGTTTTCGAGCAGGTTGATTTCCACTGCATAAGTACCAGTGCTTTTGATCGGCTCTGCAAGAAGTATTTTGCGCTTATCGACTATAGCACCAGTCTGCTCCTTCACAGCGTCGGCGATTTGTGCCTGAGTGATACTACCGAAGAGTTTCGAGTTCGCACCAGCCTTCGCAGCAACAGTGACTGCCTTTGCCTCAAGCTTTGTCTTCACTTCTGCGGCAACCTCAACGCTTTCGATAGCACGGCGTTTTGCAGCAGATTTTCGCAATTCTACCTGCTTTTCTGCCCGCTCAGTCCAAGTTATCGCAACATTCTGCGGAAGTAGGAAATTACGTGCATAACCAGGCTTAACATTAACTACATCGCCAGCAACACCGAGTTTTGCAACCGTTTGATTCAGGATTACTTTAGTCATTCTTTCTTCCTCCCTTTCTATTTGAGTTTGAACCACTAGTCTTCGCAACATAAGGTAGTAGCGCTAATTCGCGTGCATTCTTGATTGCAGTAGATAATAGTCGCTGCTCTTGGATAGTAACTCCAGTAATTTCACGTGAACGAATCTTGCCGCGGTCCTGGATGAACTTCTTCAGCAGGTCAACGTTCTTATAGTTGATGTCACCTCTTGGAGTGTTCTTGAGTGGACTCACTTCTGGAGTCTTAATCTTCTGCATTTTTTTCTTCTTGATAATTTTTGCCATTGTCTTTCCTTTCTACATTAAAATGGTATATCTTCTGGGCTCGAGATGTCGTCACTCACCCACGGATCTTGGTCTACTGCGGTTTTAGGTGCTACTGCAGGCTTTGATGAAGCTGCTTGGGCATTAGAACTGCTCGCTGGTGTAAACCCTGAGCCACCTGAACGCGCCTTACGGTTTACGGACGCCGAGGCGTAACGCAGGCTTGGACCAACCTCATCCACAAGAAGTTCAAGGCTAGTGCGAGTTGAGCCATCCTGTGCTTGATATGAACTCTGACGCAAGCTGCCCTGCACAATAACGCGCATACCCTTCTGAAGTGTCTCCGCAATATTCTCTGCCATATCACGCCAAGCAGAGCAACGCAAGAACAGCGCATCGCCATCTTTCCACTCGTTGGTGTTACGGTCAAAAGTTCTCGGTGTTGACGCGACCGTGAAGTTAACGACTCCTGCACCGTTCGCAGTGAACCTCATTTCTGGGTCGGCAGTTAAGTTTCCGACCACTGTTACTACTGTTTCACCTGCCATTATTTATCGCCCCTAAAGATTTTATAGCGTAGAACGCGTTCTTCAAGCCCAATGCGACGCGCAAACTCATCAGAAGTTGCACTCTTGCACTCGAAGTTAACGATAGTATATATACCATCTGCTTTCTTGTCTATTTCGTATGCGAGCTTTCTGCGCCCCCAGTTTTCCACTTTTGCAACATTACCGCCATCTGACTTGATGACATCCAGGTACTTTTCCAGCAACGGGACAGATTTCTTCTCATCCATCGCGCCGTCAAAAATTATGCACGCTTCGTAGCCATGCACATTACCTGCCGTGTTCGGCTTTGACATATCTTCTCCTTCGGTTTAACAGCCTACTGGACACTCCAATAGGCAAGAGTATCAGTAGTATAGCAGACCTAGTGCCCAAATGTTAAATCGCTAGCGCAACACCCAGTCGTCGAACTGCCCTGAACCGCTTCAGTATAGCTCAGTGTGCCTGACCGTTTTCGACACCGAGACTACATGTGAACCCGCTCGTCACTCATGCTGCCTCCTCCGGAAAGATAATTTCGCCTGTCGTGATCTCTTCATTCAGCAGTTTTACCAATAGTATAGCGCACTGACCCCAGTTTTCCTACTGCCTTTACTTCACAAGGTCACGGCGACGGTAGGAAGGGAATGCGAAGACAAGGAGCAATAATGAAGCCAAAATCACGGCGCAGAGTGGCATCCAGGTTGAAAACTCCTTCAGATTATCGGTCAAGAGCTGCGGAATGTTACCGTATGGCGTCAAGCGGAACACCCAGTCGTCGAATTGTAGCATCCTGCCGAGGTAATTTACTAGAAAGCTGAAGGCGAGAAACATCCATGCCAGTAGTGGAAAAATCGCACGCAGACCCCTGCCAGCCGTAGACACCCCGAATGCCGAGAGTGAAACCAGTAGAAAATTCGCTGGGAAGTATATGAACACCGACTCAACAACAGCACGGAAACTCGGTGCACTATCAGCAACAGTGGCGAACGCCGATCCCCAGAACCCCAAAGCCACCAGTAGTAGCATCAAAAACACGGTCAACGACGCCAACAAAAGGTGGGCACCGAGAAAACCTGAACGTGTAGAATTCCGGACGTAGACCACTTCTAACCGCGCCTTATTCTCTTCGCGCCAAAGCCCCTGCATAATGACCACAGGTGGGATGACTGCTCCGACCGCCATAACCAGCATTAACATCTGCATAAACACTTCAGTAGTTGTGTGCCCCTCGGGAACGGCAACATTGCGCAACATCTCATTCTGGCTGATGAACTGGTCAATCGAGCCGACAACAGAACCGTAACTCGCGCCGAGCACCAACATAAGTGCACCTCCACCCAACAATACGCCACGATTAATCCTTGCCGTCAAGCCCAAAGTCCGTAGTGGATTTCCCGCGTTCAAACTGCGCCCAAAACACTCTGAAGTGAGCCACTTTGATGCGGTTTCACGACCCCGTAGTCCTTTGAACAGCGCTGAATTGAGGTCACGCCTGCCTAAAATGATGTATGCCAGCAGGAAAAGGATGAAACTCTGCGCCAGGACCACGACAAGCATCCTGAAGTCATTGTGCGCATATGGCTGGGAGTAGAGGAGTGAGCCAATCGGGGTCCACCTGCCAAAGAATTTGACATCGCCTTGCCCTAGGTCACCTACCGCGCGGACAACGTAGAGCACGAGAATTACAGCACTTGCACCCATATTCACTGCCCTTGCCGACGAGAATAACTGTGCTAGAATCGCTGTTAAGCACGCAGCATAAACACCTGCGGTGGTCAGTGTGAGCCCGAAGCAGAGGCTACCTTCAAGCGTGAAGCCTGAGATGTCGTTCAAGTGCGCGATGAGTGTAATGCCGACTGCGGAAACTAGCCCGAGTAGGATATTGACGAGCGTTGAAACGACCATCGCCGCAGTCAAAGAAGTGGTTCTATATATCGATTTTGCCTCCAGAAGCTCAAGATTACCGTTCTCCTCGTCTGTGCGAGTGTATCGATTGATGAAGAATACGTTCATAAATATCATTAACAACACCATAAACGCTGCCATCTCGGTGCTAAAAATTGTTGCCACTGTCACTTCAACACCGTTAATTAAGGCGAACACTGGCCCACACATTGCCACAAGCGAAGGGTTACTCATCATTTGCGCGAACTCAGCGGCAGCTTCAGGGGTGCCATACATACCGTTAAACACTACGGGGATGAGAATGTTAAACCCAAGGATAATCAGTGTCCAGAGTAGTATCCGGAACTTATCCTGCTTGATGATTAGGCGAAGTATTGAGGGCATTTAGTCTCCATATTGGCTGTATGGCGAATGCTGATACTGTGGTTGAGGGCGAAAAATAGGCGGCTGCTGTGTCAGATGAGGTGGCTGCTGAGGTTGTGGTTGTGGTGGCGGTGTAGTTTGGGGCGGCTGCGAACTGTAGGCTCTATGCTGCTGGGGTTGCTGGGGTTGTTGAGGCGCACGGCTTGCGTAAATCTGTTGAAAAAGTTCCTCAAGTGTGACCAATTTTCCAGATGAGTCGCGGTAGTTGCGTATTTGCTCCATTGACGCGGTGCCTACAATTTCACCTTGGTTAATCAGCGTCACAGTGTCCGCAAGTGTTTCAACCTCCGACATAATGTGGCTCGAAAGCAAGACTGACTTCCCCTCCGCCTTCCGCTCAAGGACGCACTGCTCAAAAACATTCTGCATTAAGGGGTCTAGGCCTGAAGTGGGCTCGTCGAAAATGAATAGATTGGCATCCTGGCAAAACGCAGCAATTAGCGCCACCTTCTGCTTGTTCCCCTTCGAGAGGTCACGAATCTTCTTGCTGGGGTCGAATTCGAACAGGTCAATATACTTCTCGCGCACCTGCATCTGGACTAGCTTATTTTGCCCCATTCGCCTTGACCTGTCGAGTGACATGAACAGGTCAATCACTTCGCCGCCAGTCAAATTACCCCACAGGTTGACTTCTCCAGGCACATAGCTAACGCGCTCGTGAATCAGCTTCGCGTCCTGCCAGCAGTCGCGTTCGAATATACGTGCAACACCCGACGACGCCTTAATCATCCCGAGCAGCACGCGAATCGTGGTGGACTTTCCTGCGCCGTTTGGTCCAAGAAAGCCTAGAACCTGCCCAGGCGGCAGAAGCAGGTTAACATCATCGAGCGCCAAAGTGTCCCCGAACTCCTTCGACAAGTTCTGCACTTCAACTACATATTCACCATTCATACCCGCAGTATAGCACAATTTAACAACTGCACGCTAGGATGCTATACTGAATGGTATATCCCTCATATGTAATGGTAGCACTCCGGCTTTTGGTGCCGTCAGTCGAGGTTCCGCCAGCGCAGCGCAATGTTAGCGTTGTGGGGAAGCCCACAAGGCGAAGAACCGAGTGGACAACTGAATATTTCCCCATGGTGTAATGGTAGCACTCCGGCTTTTGGTGCCGTCAGTCGAGGTTCGAGTCCTTGTGGGGAAGCAATGTTAGCGATGATTACGCCCACTACTGTCACCCTTGGCTTTATGCCGAGGGTCCAGTGCACACTGCGCAAGCGTGGATTCTCGGGACAAGCCCAAGAATGACATGGGACGGACCCCTCTACTGTCACCCTTGGCTTTAT
>JAISRT010000014.1 GCA_031273495.1 Candidatus Ancillula kalotermitis
GTAAGTTTTCCAAACTTTCCAGCTGACGTTTCATACATTTAAGAGCCGAAAAAACCTGGGTTTTGCCTGTTATTGAGGCAAAAGTGCGGACGCAAGTGATAAACTCGGGATTATAGCACGACGCCGCTGGGTGTGTCCGGGACTCCGTGCCAGCGTGGATCCTCGGGACACGCTACGCTGCCCAAGGATGACATGATGGGACAAGCCCGCGCCTGCCCTTGGCTTTATGCCTATTGTCACCCTTGACTTTATGCCTATTGTCACCCTTGGCTTTATGCCGAGGGTCTATGAACACACCGCATTAATGGATCCTCGGGACACGCTACGCTGCCCAAGGATGACATGATGGGACAAGCCCGCGCCTGCCCTTGGCTTTATGCCACACTACGCTGTGGTGACATGATTGGTGTCCGGGACGGGAAGAAGAAAGTGTCAGACTTGCGGGACTGCCAGGCTTAGCGTAGACTTAACAGGGAAGCTCAAGTCGCTCGGTGGGTCACCGCGTTCAAGTAGCATCTCCCCGAGGTTGGCAATCATCTCGCCGTTGTCAGTGCACAGTTTCAGCGGTGGCAATATTAGCTCAACACCTAAACTAGCGCATTGGTCCTGCATCTTGGCGCGCAGCTGCGAATTCGCGGAAAACCCGCCTCCGAGGACAACGGCTTTAACATCATATTCAGTCACCGCACGCAGTGTCTTCGCAACTAAGACATGTGCGACAGCATCCGAGAACGACGCGCAAAAGTCTTCAATACTAACTCTCCTCGGCTCGGGGACACTTTTCTGCCGTTCAAGTTCACGCACCGCTGCGGTTTTAAGCCCTGAGAACGAGAAGTCGAACTTGTGGGTGACATCAAACTTAGGCCCGAGCAAGGGATACGGGAACTTTATCGCAGTCTTGTCGCCATTTTCCGCCAAGCAGTCTATTTTAGGTCCCGCGGGATACTCCAACCCGAGTAAACGACCGACTTTGTCGAATGCCTCACCTGCCGCGTCGTCAAGCGTCCCGCCTAGTGGTGTGAAATCTAATCCGTCAACCAACACTAGCGAGGTGTGCCCGCCAGAAGCAATCAATGCCACGTATCTATGTGGAAGAGGTGCATCGAGTGACGCCGCGAGGATATGCCCGACGACGTGGTTAACCCCATAAATTGGGACTTTTAGCCCTACTGCTAGCCCTTTGGCGAACCCGACGCCAACGTTAAGACACCCAGTAAGACCAGGGGCCGCAGTGACTGATACTGCTGAAATATCGTGCAAACTGAGCCCCGCCTTGGTCAATGCGTCCAAAACTGTGGGCTCAATATATTCCAGATGCATCCGTGACGCGATCTCGGGTATGACACCCCCGAAAACTACATGCTGATCAAGACTTGTCGCCAACGAACTGCCGATGACTTTGCCACCAGAAACAACTGCCGCACCAGTTTCGTCACAACTCGACTCAATCCCAAGCACATATTTCGCGCCAGACACGACACTCTGCGCTGGCGTGGCTACTTTTTCGTCGCGCAAACTCACCGCAGAATTGCTGTGGTCACGCAGTGTTGAAGAACCTGTAGTGCCAAACGGAGCCGTAGCAGTCATAACTATTGCGTCGTCCATTGGGTTAAGGTAGTATTTTTTGATGACGCGCAGATCTAAAAATCCGCACTTTTCGTAGAGTTTCCGAGCGCGCGCATTCTGACTACGAACCTCGAGAAACACTTGCTGCCCACCACTCAACGCAACCTCGGCAAACATACTTTCCATCAGCATTTTGCCTAGCGAACACCCCTGAAACTCTGGTAGAACCGCGACAGAGTCTATGTCAAAAACGCCATCGAAGTCTTTGCGCAGATAACTACTGGCAACGATTCTGGAAGCATCATCACGCACAATGAAGAAGGTGTATATACCTGACTTTAGCGCTTCCTCAATAGAAGTCAGACTCCACGCCTCCCTAGTGAAAAGCGCCTTCTCGATGTTGTAAAAGTCCGCTAAATCCTCTTCAAAAGTTCTAGAACCACTGCCAATCGTATACTTTTCGACCCGCGCAGCTGCACTTTTCTTCAGGTCCACTATCGGCTCGGGCACGTTAGCCACCACATTAGCGTCAGACTCGTAGACTGGTGCGGGTGCAAGTTTAGCAGTATAGTCGTCATGCTGGAACCCATAAACAGGCACACTCAACGCGAGCCCCAACCCACGCGCGAAGGCAATTGAAGTCCGCAGGCTCATCCACTTTCCTGGCCCAACGTCAACAAGTATCTCGTCGAGTTGCACATCCTTAAGCTCTGGGCACTCTAACATCTCCTGCACTAAGACTGGAAGCGTTTCCTGAAGCTTTCGGCGCTCGGGGTCACACCTCTTCTGAATGGGTATGTCGGCGTCTCCGAGCAATTCAATCTCAATCGCGTCAACGCACTTTATTACCAGACGCATCATTCTTCACCAACTTCCGTGATGTCAAACTGACGGGATGTCTCATCAAGGACTGCTATATCTACTTCGATACGCTTCTTGAACATATGTGCAAAGGAACTGCCCCACTCTATTATGGTCACACCATCCTCTAGAAACTCATCCAACTCTGCGGCGGCAAGTTGTGCTATAATGTGCTTATCGTCCAGGTTTGACTCTAGCAGCCTGTAGGCGTCGATGTGGTTTAGCGGTAACTTCCCGCTTTCGTAGTTTCGTGCGAGGACAAATGTTGGGCTTAGAACCTCCTCTTTTACACCAAGTGCATGTGCAAATGCAGCAGAAAATGTGGTCTTGCCAGCACCAAGCTCACCGCTTAAGAATATGACATCACCTTTGTGCGCCGAATTCGCTAGTGATGCGGCCAATTCGGCAGTCTCCTCGACGGAGTGTGTAATAGAGCTAGACATATAACAGGTAGTCCCAACGCCTAGAGTTTCGCGCGCACTTTCAGGGTCGCTGCCACCATATTTTTCAGGCTTGGCGTAGACTCAGCATCCTTTCTAGTCTTCAAACCGCAGTCTGGGTTGACCCAAAAGTCCGAGATAGGCAACCCACCGCGCTCAAACTCAGACACTGCGAAGTCCAGTAGTTCTTCAATCTCCTGCTCGGTGGGCACACGTGGCGAGTGAATGTCGTAGACGCCAGGACCGACGCCGAGTGGATATTTTGCTTGCACCAGGCCAGTGACGATTTCCATTTTACTCCGCGCAGCCTCAATTGACGTCACGTCTGCGTTAAGAGCCACAATCGCAGGGAGCACGACTTCGAACTCGGAATAGCACAGGTGTGTATGTATTTGCGTTTCCACCCGAACGCCCGAAGTTGCCAATTTGAATGCTGAAACCGACCAGTCAAGATACTCCGCCTGCTGATCTTTGCGCAGCGGCAGCAGCTCGCGCAGTGCTGGCTCGTCCACTTGAATAATACCGATCCCCGCTGTCTCTAGGTCAATAATCTCATCCCGGAGTGCAAGTGCAACCTGATTAGCCACTTCAGATTTCGTCACATCACTGCGCACAAAACTCCACGCCATAATTGTCACCGGACCAGTGAGCATCCCTTTCATCGGCTTGTCGGTCAAGCTCTGGGCATAAGTACTCCACTTAACAGTGAACGGCTTTTTCCTCCAGACATCGCCCCAAAGTATACTAGGCTTCGTGCATCTTGACCCGTAGGACTGGACCCAGCCATTTTCAGTGACCGCAAACCCTTCGAAGTTCTCGGCGAAATACTGCACCATATCATTTCGTTCAGCTTCACCATGCACCAGAACGTCAATGCCCAGGTTTTCCTGTAATTCCACGCAGCTCTTTATCTCATTTTGCATTGCTTGGTCATACTCCGCCTCCGAAAGCTCACCCTTCTTGAACGCAGCGCGCGCCTTGCGAATCTCTACTGTCTGCGGAAATGATCCGATAGTCGTCGTGGGCAGCAACGGCAGGTTTAACTTGTGTTTCTGGGCAAGTTTGCGTTCCTGGATTGACTCGCGCTCAAAATCGCTGTCATGAAGTCCCTTAAGGCGCTCGGACACCTCGGGGATATCGCGCCCGTCTAGTGTTGCCGCACCTGCACGCGTATCATCAGTTTTACCAGCGAGAACCAGTATCTCCTCAATTTTTTCGTCCGCGAAGCTCAAATTGCTCTTTAGTGCGTCCCCAAGTTTCACCTCGTCCTCTAAAGTGTGTGGGACATGCTGTAAAGAACATGAAGACCCCACGGAAAATGACTCCGCACCTGCCTTCTGCGGTAGTTGCGCAAGACGTAGCGCCACCTTCTCGAGGTCAGTCCGCCAAATATTGTGTCCGTCAACCACACCAGCGACAAATACTTTCCCGGTCAGGGCATTGAACTCCTGATCATCTGCTGCATTAACTAGATCAAAATGCACTGCTTCCACTGGCAGCGATGACACGCGGTCAGTATAGTTGAAACTACCAGAATATGGCGTAGTGACGAAGATATTGGGCCGCTCGTCATTCTCAACGCTCAGAAGTGCGAACTCAGCATAAACTTTCTTGGCGATTTCCCAAGTCTCGGAGTTGCTTAGCGGGCAGGTTTCACAGACTAGCGCTGGCTCGTCCAACTGAATCCACTCTGCACCCGCCTGGGCAAGCTGGGTCATCAACTTGCAGTAAACACTAACGATATCATGGACAAACTGCTCAGGAGTGACTCCGTCATATTTAGACAGCGCGAGGAGTGTAGCGGGCCCCACAATCTGCGGGCGCACTGTCACACCTGCGGCTTTTGCTTCTAAAAACTGGTCAATAATTGTCGTAGAAGTCAGTGTCACCTTGGTGTCGGCGTGGAACTCTGGGACGATGTAGTGGTAGTTGGTGTCAAACCACTTCGTCATCTCGCCCGGAAGCCCATCAACACCGCGCGTCACGTCACCGCGCGCAATTGTGAAATACCCCTGTATGTCAATACTACTCTCGATTGGGCGGCGCATCCTCTCCCCGAAGGACTCAGGCTGTCTATCTGCGCCGTCACCAGCCGTACTGAACTCAGTCACATTCTTCTGCAACAAGCCTGAAAAGCGCTGTGGGATTATGCCAAAAGTCGTTGCAGCGTCGAGCACCTGGTCATAAAACGAAAAGCTTTGCGGGATAGAGTAGTCCTCGTCAAGCCCGAGTGATACAAGGTGTTTATAAGTTGAGATGCGCAATTTCTTGGTCTCGGCGTCGAACTCAGCACGGTCAATTTTTCCAGACCAGTAGCCCTCTTCAAGTTTTTTTAGTTCGCGGTGCCTACCAATTCGCGGGTAGCCCAAAATCGTCGCCTTCGGAAATGTTGTACTCATCGATATTATCCTTTCTTGACCTCGCCAGTGTATTCTTGAAAACTAAAGTGGCGCCCCTGTGGCTTCTCGAACTTGATGTCAACGCTATCATTTAGACTGTTTTTCTCGGGGGTGGCACTGGGACTAGTTGGACTCTTAGTGTCAGGCTGATGGCGCAAATCGATTTTTCCAGACTCATTAGTCAGCATCATTTCCAACTCATCTTCCACACTCACTAGAGTGGTTTGGGCATCTTGAGCCGCCCCTTTATGCTCATCAACCATTTTTGCTGCCTGTAGTGACGTAATCTGCTCAGTCGGCAAGTCGTTCTGCAGTTCGCGCTTTAACTTCTCCTGTTCGATTGCCGCTTTAGTGCTATCGCGTTGAGTTTCCACCTCTTCAAGCCTATCTTCAAGGTTCAGCTTCTTGTCTAATTGTTCGAGCTTCTGCGTCAGAATGTTCACTTTTTCCACATTGTCCGCCTTATTTTCCTTGAGGAGACGCTGCACTAGTGCGAAATTAGCGTAAAAGAATGCGCGGTCTGAAAGTTTAGCATCAACTTTAGCTAGAGGCACCATTTTCTTCCTGACACGAGTGTATGTGTCGACAAAAACCTCAACCAGGTCTGCGGAGAGTCTAGGTAAAATTCGCATCAAGTCTAGCGCGGGGTCAGAAAACATCATATTGTTGAAATACATTATCGAGCTCAACTCATCATCAACGAATAGCAGACTACTGGCGTTTATTGAGCCATTAATGGTCACGGCGTCGTAGTTCCAATTAGCCTCCGAGATTAAGAACAGTTCGAATCGGTCAAGCAGGGAACTCGGCACTTTACCAGTTAGAGCGGCCTCGTCAAGTTGGGTCGTCAAACGCTGGTGTTGTAGAGAGCTGTCCACAATTTCAATCGCCGTCGCATTCGCAAAATCTACATCAAGTGAGTGTAGTTTCGCAAGATACACCGCCAAAGACTTAACCTGGGGCTTGTTCAGCACCTGAATCTTCAGCCCCTGCCCGTGGAGCATCTCCATTATAGCAAAATTGTCGACGAAGGCAAGCAGTTTTGGAAGCGGGATACGGTTTTCGAGCATTTTGAGGTTCGTAATCTCCTTCACGAAGTCTTCACGGCAACTCTCACTTGAGGGGGTCAAGGTCAAGAGTTTTTTATTTCCGTCCGCTTCATCTAGCGTAATGATAGACATCCGCATATGACGAAAAGGGTGTTTGAGCTCTTGAGCGGCTACAATTGACAGCTCTGGCATTAATGACGACGCTAATGCAGCAAGTTTAACTGCTGATAAAGATGATGTATCCTGATTTGCTAACATTCACCTAGTATAGCACGAAATTCCAAAAAATTCAGTCCTCAACGCCAGACATGCGATCCAACTCTTCTTGAACTATCGATTCGTCCAGTTTCACGAACACTGGGCTCGGCTTTGCTATCGGAATTCGCTTGCTCAAGTCGTGCCACTCCCACTTCAACCCAGCAGAGTAGTCAGCGTGTATGATTGGATACCGAAACTCTGAGTCCGCCAAATCTGCAACCTCCACCCGACTGGGCAAGACACTCGCGATCTCAGGGGCGCCCTCAAATGCGTTTTTGCCCCCGAATAGTGAATGTATACTGTTGCTAGAGTGCGGTAAGAATACCGAAAACATAGTGTTCAAGTTAAATACAGCCGTCGCACAAGTCAGCAACACCTCTTTCAGCCGTTGCTCTGTCGCCTCAACTGACCCCAGAACATCACCCTTGAGTTTGAACGGCTCGGTCTCTGTAATGAAGCCGTTAACATCCCTGCTCAGATTCATCAAGAGTGCAAGTGCCTGCTTTTGATTATTGTTCCCGAGGAGTGCACCGACCTGCTCGAAACCTCCTTTAATCTTGCCGATTAGCGCAAGGTCTAGCGGATGAGTAAGCTCAACGTCAGGAATCTCACCGAAGTTCTTGGCAATCATGCTCAGCGTCCTATTCACCAAGTTCCCCCAGTTTGCCACGAGTTCATTATTGTTGCGCTCGAAAAAGTCAAGCCATGTGAAGTCCGAATCCTGAGACTCCGGCCCGGCTGCGATGATGTAATATCTGAGGCTGTCCGGGGAATACCGTGCCAGAAAATCCTTGACGTAGATGACCACGCCGCGCGAAGAACTGAACTTCTTGCCCTCCATACTCAGGAACTCACTCGAGACCACTTCAGTTGGCAGTTGCAACTCTCCAAATTCGCCGACATCACCGCCCTTAGAGCCAATCCCACGGTAGCCCAAGAGCTCGGCAGGCCAAATCTGGGAGTGGAACGTGATGTTGTCCTTGCCCATAAAGTAGTATGACAAGGCGTCAGTGTTGTTCCAGAAGTCACGCCACGCATCAGCAGAGTCCCCGAAGCGTGTCGCCCACTCAATCGAGGCACTCAGATAACCAATGACAGCGTCGAACCATACGTAAAGTCGCTTGCTAGGGTTGTCTTCCCAGCCCTTGAGCGGAATAGGCACTCCCCAGTCGATATCACGGCTCATTGCGCGCGGTTGGATATCCTCAAGAAGTCCTAACGAGAACTTGAGGACGTTCGGGCGCCAGTTTGTTCGGGTTGAAAGCCATTTGCCAAGTTCATCGCGCAGCGCGGGGAGGTCCAGGAAAAACTGCTCGGACTCAACGAACTTCGGGGGCTGTCCGGTCTGCTTACTCTTCGGATCAATCAAGTCAATCGGGTCCAATTGGTTACCGCAACTGTCGCACTGGTCTCCGCGCGCGCCTTCATAGCCACAAATTGGGCAAGTCCCCTCGATATACCTATCAGGCAAAGTGCGCCCAGTGTCTTGCTCGACTGCAGACTGCTGAATCTGCTTGAACATATAGCCGTTATTATAGAGCTGCAAGAACATCTTCTGCACTGTTTTATAATGGTTAGTAGTAGTTGTCCTCGTGAATAAATCGTAGCTCAGCCCCAAATTCACAAGGTCGTCGACGATTACACTGTTATAGCGGTTCGCAAGTTCCTGCGCGGAAATGCCCTCATTTTCAGCCTGCACAAGAATAGGCGTCCCGTGCTCGTCAGTCCCAGAAATCATTAAGACATTGTTCCCTACTGCTCGCTGATACCGTGCGAACACATCACTGGGCACACCAAAACCTGCAACATGTCCGATATGACGTGGCCCATTTGCATAAGGCCAAGCGACGGGAATTAATACATTTTTCATCAGTCAATCTCCAATGGGCACTCAATACTTGGCAACAACTTCTCAAGCGCAGCACCGAACCTATAGAGCAAGGAGTCCTGTTTCTGCGGGGCGATCATCTGTATTCCTGCAGGCAACCCGTCTTCCGCAAGCCCACTCGGAATGCTCATCGCTGGCACCCCTGCTAAATTCGCGGGAATCGTGGCTATATCGTTAAGATACATCGCCATAGGATCGTCCAACTTTTCACCCAGTTTGAACGCAACTGTCGGACATGTCGGCGAAATCAGCACGTCAACCTCCGAAAATGCCGAGTCGAAGTCCTGAAGAATAAGTGTTCTCACCTTCTGCGCTGAGCCATAATACGCATCATAATAACCGCTACTCAATGCGTAGGTTCCTAGAATTATCCTCCGCTTGACTTCATCGCCTAGCAGTTCCTCACGAGTGTTCATCATCATTTTTTCGGCAGTTTCACCCTCAACACGCTGCCCATAACGCATACCGTCGAATCGCGCGAGATTACTTGACGCCTCAGATGGCATAATCAGATAGTATGAACCTAATGCGTATTTGAAATGCGGACAGCTCACCTTCTTGACTTGCGCGCCTGCCGCCTCGATTTTCGCTACTGCCTCGTCGAACCGCTTACGGACTTCTGGAGCAAACCCATCGCCGTCGAGTTCCTCAACAATCCCGACTTTAAGCCCTTTGAGTTCCGCACCGATCGTGGCGCCATAATTCATCGGCAACTCTTCAGGAATCGAGGTAGAATCGTGTGGATCATGCCCTGAAATCATATCTTGCAGGGCAGCCGCATCAGCGACGTTTCGTGTCACAGGGCCAGCTTGATCTAGGCTCGACGCCAGCGCAATCAGACCATACCTTGACACTGCGCCGTAGGTGGGTTTCATCCCAACAGTTCCAGTCACACTCGCGGGCTGGCGAATTGACCCACCAGTATCTGTGCCTATCGCGAACGGTGCCTCGTAGGCAGCAACTGCAGCAGCGGACCCGCCCCCAGACCCACCGGGAATTCGATCGAGCGACCAGGGGTTGTGCGTGATACCGTATGCTGAATGTTCAGTCGATGACCCCATTGCGAACTCGTCCATATTAGTCTTCCCCAAAATGGGCAGCCCTGCCGCTTTAATCTTGAAGTTTAACGTCGCATCATACTGCGGAATCCAGCCCTCGAGGATTTTAGAGCCCGAAGTCGACTGCACACCTTTAGTGACAACCACATCTTTAACCGCAATCGGAACACCACAGAGCGGGTGCAACTCACCGTTTTTGTCAACTGCAACCTCACTTATCTGGTCAAGAACTCTCACAGGTGTCCACTGCTTAATGTTTTCGGGAGTTAGCGCCGCACGTTTAATACCAGTCCGCAACACTAGCTCATCCACTTTATCCGCAACAACCTTCGCATGTTCTAGCGTAGTTATTATAAACGCATTAAGTTTCGGCTCAACTTTATCAATCCAGTCCGCAAAGGCATCAACAACCTGCCTTGAACTCAACTCATCCGAGTGCAACTTCTCGGCGATTTCTAGCGCGGACAGCTTTATAATGTCAACATTCTTCATACTACTCCTCCCCCAGAATCTGCGGCGCGACAAACTGGTTCGCCTCCGCCTGCGGTGCGCTACTTATTGCCTCTTCAACTGTCAGTAAATCCCTTGAGAACGGTGTGCCTTCATTTAAGTCAATAGACCCGTCGTCATTTATTTTAGCGGTCTGTGCGGGGGTGTCATCGCGCATAACATTATTCAACGGCAATGGGTGCGAAGTCGCCGTAACATCGGAGGTGGCAACTTCCTGGACGACTTTAATCGCCTCATCAATCACACTCAAGTCCTTACTCAACCGCTTCGCGTCATCTTCAGACAACGCAATGCGCGCCAAACTGCCGAGGTGCATCACCTCTTCTACTGTAAACTTACTAGACATATCAACAGTATAGCACTACACTGTGTCAAATTGGTGACGCAACACGACGGTGGGATGCGAATGAAGTTAGAAGTTAGGGGTGCGAATGAAGTCAAATAAGCGGAAGGAGAGCTCGGCGTCCACCCGCGCTAGCGCGCGG
>JAISRT010000047.1 GCA_031273495.1 Candidatus Ancillula kalotermitis
ACGAAAGCGTGGAGAACGGTAGAAAAACGTTTTTCGAAGTTATTTTTCGATGATTTCTAGGCAAACGACCCGAAGGCGCACGCTTGGTGCGTCGAGTGGGAGTTTAACGACGAAAGCGCGGAAAAGAACGAAGAAAAACTAGTAGCGGTAGTGAGCGAATGCCTTATTCGCCTCCGCCATCTTATGCGTATCCTCGCGCTTCTTCACAGCCGCCCCGAGCGCATTGCTCGCGTCAAGAATCTCGTTCATCAAGCGCAGTGTCATAGTCTTCTCACGACGTTGACGTGAATAGTCGGTCAACCAACGCAGCGAAAGAGTAGTCGCACGAGCCGCCTTGACCTCAATAGGAACCTGATAAGTAGCACCACCAACACGGCGTGACTTAACCTCGACAGTCGGCTTAATGTTCTCAATCGCACGCTTCAACACTGCAACAGGATCTTGACCTTCTGCCTTCGCTGCAACACCCTCAAGTGCACCATAAACGATATGCTCAGCAATCGAACGCTTTCCGCTCTTGAGCACTTTGTTGATTAACTGAGTAACTAGAACCGAGTTGTAAACTGGGTCAGATATAACTTTACGCTTCTGGACTGGACCTTTTCTTGGCATATTCTACTCCTTACTTTGACTCTTTCGGCTTCTTGGAGCCATACTTTGAACGACCTTGATTGCGGTCCTTAACACCCTGAGCGTCAAGTGAACCACGAACGATATGATAGCGGACACCCGGCAAGTCCTTCACACGACCACCACGCACAAGCACAATTGAGTGCTCCTGCAGATTGTGCCCCTCACCTGGAATGTAGGCGGTTACCTCAATACCAGAAGACAAACGAACACGGGCAACTTTACGCAATGCTGAATTCGGCTTCTTTGGTGTTGTCGTATAAACACGGGTGCAAACTCCACGGCGTTGCGGGCACTGCTTAAGAGCTGGCACCTTTGAGCGGTTTGCTTTAGAGATGCGACCCTTGCGCACCAACTGTTGAATAGTAGGCATTAATTATCTCCTTCGTTACTTAAAACTTCTACATTTACAAGTATAGCGCGTTTAACCACAAAAGTTAAATTGCCTGACAAGTTTGGTCCATTGCGCATTCTGTAAAGTGTAGACTTATTAACCACACCGAGCAATCCTGTGCCCAAAGATGCAACTTCTTGTAGAATTACACTATGATTGAAATGGTACGAAAATTGAACATTCCAGGTCTGAGCTTGCACTCTCATATTGCGCGCGGTGGGTTCGCGGACGTGCTCAAATGTGTCCAGGAGTTCCCAGAGCGCACCGTGGCACTAAAACTACTGAGACCCGAGCATATACGGCACCAAAATGCGTTCCTAGAAGAGGCCAATATAACAGCAAGCCTTGTCGACTGTCCGAATGTCATTAATGTCCTTGATGCGAGTGTTTCCCCGAGCGGTATGCCATATTTTAGCATGCCGTTTTACTCAAGCTCAGTGCGCACCCTTCAAAGACATCTACTATCCACACTTGACAAGGTTAGCCTGATTTTGCAAGTGCTTTATGCCCTACAGTTTGCCCACACGCAAGGAGTTATACATCGAGACGTCAAACCCGAGAACATCCTGTTAACAAGTTCGAATTCCGTGCTACTCTCCGATTTTGGTATTGCCCAGCGAGACGGCCGCTTACTTTTGCACGCATACTCACCAGCCTACGCAGCGCCAGAAATACTGAACGGTCGGTCTCTCGGTAATGCTCAGTCCGACATCTTTTCGGCAGGCAAAACCGCAATGTATATTCTTGAAAGTGATAGACTGACCCCAAGTGTTCAGAGGGTGTTAGAAACGGCAACGCGCAGCAACCCAAGGCGCAGATTTCCTACTGCTCAGGATTTTGCTGAAGCGTTAAGACAAGCGAATAGTTAATGTGTGCTGTGGATGTATCTAGCGGGTCAAATGTGGCGTAGAAACGCCGAGTATACAAAAAACCCCCACAGATTTCTCCACGGGGGCCTTTCTTTGCTTGAAGTGTTTACTTCTTGGCGTTAAGTGCCGTAACTACAGTCGCTACAACGAAACCAGCAGCAACTAGGACGATGATCCCCCAAGCAACTGGAATGTTCACGATGCCACCGAATGTCATTACGCAAATTGCAACCATAGCGATTGCCATAACCGTCAAGATTACACCAAGAGCTAGATTATCTCCAGCACCAGCTTTTTGCATACGGAACCCTTCCTCGATGTCCTCAAGGGAGCGATTCTTCGTCTCAGGCACTACGAAATGAGTGAACGCAATAGCCAAAATACAGCCTACTGCGAACATTGCAAAACCGTAGTCAACATGCTGAGCAACACCGTCTGCGTTCTTAATGATAACCATTCCGAAGACTGACATCACGATGAAGTTACTGAACCAGTTAGCGGCAGCACCAACAGCGGAGCCTACGCCACGCACACCAAGCGGGAAAATCTCGCCGATGATGTTCCACATAACAGGGCCCCAAGAGAACGCAAATCCGCAGATGTATAAACATACAAGTACGATTGAGCCGATTGGAGGTAGGAAGTTAGTATTCACCTGAATTACGAATAGCAATGAGAAGAAGCACATTATGCCAGCACCGAGGTGAAGCGTCTTCTTGTAAGAAGTGAGCTTATTCATGATGAGTACAGTAACTACAGTCATCAATACGTTTACAATACCGAAGATTATTGAGTAGATTTGATCTTGCTCAAGATTCGTTGCCCAACCTTCAGAACCAGTAATGGCACCGGGCTGAGGGTGAGGAAGAACTGAACCTGCAATGATTGGACCATAGTAGAAAGCCGCATTAATACCAACCATCTGCTGGAAGAATGCAAGACCAAGCACTGCGATAAGGGGCTTTTTGCCAACTGTCAGCAAGTCCTTGAAGCCACCTTGCGCCTCATGAGCTACAGAGTCAATCTCCGCGAACTCAGCATCGGCTGCAGCTTGATCACCTTTGCGCATTTTGAGTAGTACTTCTTTGCATTCTTCAATACGTCCGGCCTTCGCTAAGAAGCGAGGGCTCTCTGGCAGAAGAATTGCGCCAACGAGTAGAATAACAGCAGGAATTGCTGCGAAACCTAACATCTCTTGGAATGCGTAAACCATCCATAGGAAGTCACTGTTAACATGTGTTGGTGCTACAGGTAAGATCAAATAGTCTGCAACGTATGCAATGTTCAGACCGATAACGATCGCGAACTGGAACAATGTTGCAATTCCCGAACGCTTAGCAGCTGGGGCAAGCTCAGCCAGATATGAAGGGACTGTTGCCGAAGCGACACCAATACCTGCACCTAGCACAAATCGAGCAAATGTCAGAGAAGGTCCATCCCATGAGACTGAACAAAACAGCGCACCGACGACAAACACGAACGAAGCAGCTATCAGCATCTTCTTACGCCCGAACTTGTCATTGAGCACACCAGCGAACAGAGCCACAACACCCGCACCGAGCGTCACGACATTCGCCATGATTACTTCCCACCCAGCGTCCAACTGCAAAGAGTTTCGCGCAGGCGACATTACACCACCGGTAAGACCTGAGTCAATACCGAACAACAGACCACCTAGGGCCCCAAATAAATAAACAAAACCAGGTTTGATTTTCATTATATTTTTCCTTTCTATTCAACCTTCCTCACCACCGTCGCTACGAAGTCACAAACCAATGTGAGCCGAGCGTAGTTCGGAAAATTCTACAGTATCACTAGTATAGCATATTACGGCGACAAAATGACGCAGGTGCGGGAAACGTCATATTTCACAGTGCGTTCACAACTTGCGCGGGCGTCACTCCGCAAGTTCAAACTTCAACTGTGGTTTCACTGGGCTGTAGTCAAGTAAAACAAAATCGGACGCACTGACATCGTAGAAATTGGTGCCGTCCGGGACGTCAAGAAAAAACTTTGGCTCAAGCTCACTGCCCGCCCGCGCAAGCAACTCCTGTGCCTGAACGAAGTGTCGGTCATAAATGTGCAGGTTGAGGACATTCCAAGAAAACGTGCCGACTTGCATATTCAAGTGCTTCGCGAACGCCATCTGGAGCGCCAAATACTGCATCTGGTTAATGCCCATGCCTGCCACGAGAAAGTCACTGCTCCGCTGGGTCAGTGCGCCGTCAAGGAAAAGCGTTCCACCAACCCTGCGCACATCGAACATCATTTGGAACGCGCAAGGCGGTAACTTTGCGGGCACGTCAAGGTCCTTATACTGCCAGAGACTGATGATGGACCGACGGTTGAACGGGTTCTCCTCGAGTAGTTTGAGTGTCCGGTTCACAATGTCGTAGTTTTTCACAGTCTGCCCGTAACGCTGCCCAATAGTCCCGTCTTCAAGTGCCCAAGGGCTCCACCAAGTGACGCCTCGCTCCTCAAGTTTGTCCAGTGCGGAAGTCTGGTCCTGGTAAATCCACAGCATCTCTTCAATCCCCTTGTTGACATATATTGGTCGGAGTGTAGAAATCGGGATTTGCCCTGCAGCAACGTTAAACTTCATCTTGACGTCAGTGATATACTTACTCTTTGCCTCAGTGCCGTCAGAATAGCGTGGGCGCGCAGAATCAGGATAGGAACCGAAGTCCCGAATCTCAATGATACTCTTCTTTATCAGTTCGTCACAATATGTTATTATACCACCTTCCATTCCGTCCCATTTGCAGTATCGATAAGTTCTACACCTCGACTCAGCAGGTCAGCACGTATTTCGTCCGCTACTGAATAGTTCTTCTCTGACTTAGCCACATTCCGCTTGTCAATTAGGCTGTTAATCGACTCCTCATCAAGTTCTAGCGTCGTAATGTTCTGGTTCACGGCGTCTTCTTCTTCAAATGCTTTACGCCAAGTGTCACAAAGTGGGTCAATGCCTAGAATATTCAGTGCCCTTCGAATCAACAAAACTGAGACATCGCCTCTCTTCACGGCAGTAAAAACCTTCGCGACCGCGTCTGCAACGGCAAAATCATTGTCCATCGACTTAACGAACTCGTCAAACTCGGTTATGTCTACTGCGCCAACTATATCGTCAGTGTATTTCTCGCCACCAATCTCACAAAGCCTCTCACGCAGACGGATGATTGCGGTTTTCGATGACTCCAAGGTAGTGGGCGTCCACTCGAGCATTGACCTATAATGAACAGTAGAAAACGCATACCGCAGTGCAAGCGCATTGAGCCTCGATTCCGCCAACACCTCTGAAACAGAGAGTCCATTGCCTAGCGATTTACTCATCTTCTCGCCCTTGGCAGTTACCCACGCAGAATGCATCCAAATGTTCGCGAACTCATATCCACAAGCACGCGCCTGCGCCAACTCATTTTCATGGTGAGGAAAACGAAGGTCAAGCCCACCGCCGTGTATGTCAAACTTCGCGCCAAGAATCTCAGTAGCCATCGCAGAGCACTCTATATGCCAGCCAGGGCGCCCTCTGCCCCAAGGTGAATCCCAAGCAGCGTCTTCAGGGTCCGTTGTGTGCGGGGTCTTCCAGAGTGCGAAGTCGCGCGGATTGCGTTTGTCTGCACGGTAATCCTCTTCGGACGCCTCAAGATTTTCGCCTACACCTTGATTTGTCAGTGCACCGTAGTCGGTGAATGCAAGAGTGTCGAACCAGACGTCAGCACCAGTTCCTTCGTAGGCATACCCAGCAGCGAGTATTTTCTTAATCATCTTGACCTGCTCGGAGATATACTGCGTCGCGTGTGGGATGACATCAGGGAGCAGAACGTTCAGGCGGGTGTAGGCGTCGAAGAACTCCTGTTCGTGGCGTGCTGCCCAGGACTGCCAATCAACGCCGGCATGATGCGACTTTCTCAAAATCTTGTCGTCGATGTCAGTAACATTCTGCACAAACCTCGTCTTGAGCCCTAACGCTGCGAAATACCGTCGAATCACGTCGAATGCAACCGCGACTCGAATATGCCCGATATGCGGGCTAGACTGGACTGTCGGACCGCAGACGTAAAACGAAACCTCACCAGGACGGACTGGCTGAAACTCCACTTCGCGCCGTATCTTGGAATCATACACTTTAAGCATTATTCCGCCTCCTGTAGATTTGGTCCGACATCATTTACCCCCACTTTCGGGTGCCTCTTCGCCTTCATCTTTAGTGCGTTCATTCTCTACCAGCTTATCAATTTCCTCGATTGCGTTATCAGCATTTACATTCGCCGATGCATTAAACGCCTTCGAATAGTCAAGCCCGACGGTTGGGATTTCCACTGACGACTCTACTGGCTTACCCTTCCCCTGAACGCGTCGCACAGTGCGCCAAATACCGCCCAAGAGCAAAATGGCGACTAGTATTATGAAAACTATAGTCACAGTGTTGCCGACATCGCGATATGAATGCACCGTGAGTTTCCAATTGTTCCAGACAGTTTCCCCCTGCAACACTACAACTTCAACATCTATGTCACCGTTACTTTTTGCGTCGACCGAAACGTTAACTACATTTGTCGAATTTGGTGCCAACTCCGCCTCAACAGGTGACTGCGCTTCAAGACGGTTAAACTCTTCGGACTGCATATACACAAGCACTTTCATCACGTGCGAGCAGGTGTTCTCGATAGTAAGCGGTATCTCGGCAGTCTGGGTCATCAGTTGCACACTAGAAATCTCATGCGCCTTGACCTCACACTTGTCTTCCTGTATTTTCATCTCGCGCAGTTCCGCCTCTGCCTCTGCATCTTGCGCGGAAAGCATTTCACGGACTTCTTTCTGTTTCTGCACATTCTCAGGGTTTAGCGAACTACTCTGCTCATCGCGATTCAAAGTGCCGTCATACCCGTGCCATATTCCAGCACCGTTTTCCCCCACCCGCGTTGTGTCACCGTTTCCGTCAGGATTATCAACACCAGTGTTTGGCGTGATCAGAACATCACTAGGCGGCGCGGTATCCTCTGCATACACATAGTGAACATTCGGCACTAGCACTACAAAAAGTGCCAGAACTACCACACACACCTTCAACCACAAGTTCCCGTTTCGTACAGTTTCTCTCATATTACCCCTCCGCCTCATTTCTTATCTTGTTCAATGCCTCGTCCAAAAACTCCGGTTTTATCAGAACATCGCGTGCCTTGGACCCTTCTGAAGGACCGACAATTTCCCGTGCCTCCAATAAATCCATCAAGCGCCCCGCCTTCGCAAACCCCACCTTAAGTTTGCGTTGCAGCATAGATGTGGAGCCAAACTGTGAAGTAATCACCAATTCTGCCGCAGCGAGTAAATCCTCAAGGTCTTCCCCAATGTCGTTCATCTGCGCCAACTTCTCCGGTTTCTTAGCCACTTCAAGGTCAGCGCGATACTCTGGGCGCATTTGAGTCTTTGAACTGTCAACCACTTGCTGCACTTCAGTCTCCGTCACCCAACATCCCTGCAAGCGTATCGGAGCAGAGGTTCCCATTGGCAAGAAGAGCGCGTCGCCCTGCCCGACAAGTTTTTCTGCACCAGTCTGGTCAAGGATCACTCGCGAATCCGCCAGAGAAGAGGTCGTGAATGCTAAGCGTGAAGGTATATTCGCCTTAATCAGACCAGTAACAACATCCACTGAAGGCCTCTGGGTCGCGACGATGAGGTGTATTCCTGCGGCGCGTGCAAGTTGCGTAATCCTCTGTATTGAAGACTCGACATCCCTCGGGGCAACCATCATCAAATCTGCCAGTTCGTCAATCACCACGACAAGATAGGGGTATGGTGCAATTTTGCGTTCGGAGTTCTCTGGAACCTTCACCTTTCCTTCGCGCACTGCATTATTAAAGTCGTCGACATGTTTATAGCCGAAATACTGCAAGTCGTCATACCGCGAATCCATTTCTTTAACCACCCATTCCAGTGCCTCAGCAGCCCGTTTTGGTGAGGTAATTATTGGGGTCAGTAGGTGCGGGATGCCGTCGTAAACTGAGAGCTCAACGCGTTTCGGGTCAACAATAATCAGGCGGACGTCATACGGTGTTGCACGCATTAAAATCGAGGTCAACATAGAGTTCACGAAACTAGACTTACCGGACCCCGTTGCTCCTGCGACCAGAAGATGGGGCATCTTTGCGAGGTTGGCGACTATGAAATTGCCTTCAGTGTCCTTACCTAGCGCTACGACAAGCGGGTGTGGGTCCTTTGTTGCCGCTTTACTTGCCAGAACATCTCCGAGTAGAACAATTTCGCGGTCCACATTAGGTATTTCGATTCCAATTGCTGACTTGCCTGGTATCGGCGTCAAAATGCGCACTTGACTTGACTTCACCGCGACACCAATATTATTCTGCAGCGCGGTTATCTTCTCGACTTTAACACCAGTTCCGAGCACAACTTCATAACATGTGACGGTAGGCCCCCTGTTGAACCCAGAAACACGGGCATCGATATTGAACTCTGCGAAAAGTTGGGTTAGTGCCTGGATAATATGTTCGGTTCCTTCAGTTTTGCTCTGCGAGATGACGCCACCTTCGACGAGCAGATTCTTCTTCGGCAAGCTGTATTTGGGCTGTTTCACTGCCTTCTCAAGCTCTGATGCCGTTAGTCCTGCCGCGATGCCTGCTGCGACACCACTTTTTGACACTCCGCCTACTGCAGCAACACCTGCGGTTCCCGTGGTGCCACTTATCCCTTGAGGAACATCGGGAGTTGACGTGTTAGACTGCTTGTCGTTGCTGGACTTGCTACTAGAGTTCAACAGATCCGAAAATGTAGTACCGCCCCCCGTTGCGTAGACCCTATCGCTCAAAATCATATGCTCACCTAGAACGTCACGCCCATCCAAGAGGTCACCGTTGAACTGGTCGTAAGGTGAAATCTGAGGAGCATTACCCGCTAGAAATGATGCACTGCCATTTTGGAGAACCGCGCTAGTGTTGTCGCCCGAATCTGGCACTGCTTTTGCAACTTCAACACCAACCGCCTGCAACGCTGACCCCTGCAGCCCGTTGCCCTCAGTATCGCCGATAATTGGTGTGTCGTAAGGCACCGAACCGTTCTCGTCGTCAGTGCGCTCCTGTAGTCCTTCTTCTTCGGGGTCAACTGCCTCTAAATCATCTTGTTCGAGCGCAGTCTTAGCGATACCGAACCCCAAGAACGCCTTAAGATGCCCCATTAAAGAGCTCCTCGGCAAAGTGTTTGAGCTTGGGTTTTCGATATAAGGATCATTCGCAGCACCAACACCATGCCCGGGAACACCTTCAGCAAGTTCAAGTAGGTCGTCATCTTCGTCGAGGGGGTCAATTTCTAAGCCTAGTGCTCGTGCTTGTTCATCATCTTGTAGATTTTCCTGTTCGCCCGTAGTCTTTGCTTTATCGTCTTGAATTTTGGCATCAAGCTTCGCGTTTATTGCCTCCTTCGTGCGCCTCAACTTCACTGGGATTTGGTTAAACGGGGTTTTTGTGAGAACTAGTATGCCAAACAGCCCGAAAAAGAGTAGAATTGGTATCGTGACATACACTGAAACTAGCGCAACAAGTGGATTCGCGAAGCAAAAGCCTACTAAGCCGCCTGCACTCAAGAATGCGTCAAACTTATCGAAGTCCGGCACATTAAAGTAGACCGCGAGGAACCCGCACACGCAAATGACCAGTGAGGAAGAGCCTATTATGTAGCGGATATTGTCCTGATGAGAAAACGCATGCAACGCAACACGCACTCCGAGAATCAGAACGAGCACTGGCATAAATGTCACCAAGTTTCCGAAGAAGAAGCGGAAGACGACGTCAAGCCAATTGATAATCACAGCGTCAACATGGAACCACTCGCGGACTCCAAGTGCAATAGCCACAATAATCATTAGGAACCCGCACAGGTCTCTTGTGTGTTGCCAGGTCAAAAACCTCACGATGAAATTGTCAGGCGCTTGGTCATCAAATGTTCCCTGCACTTCCCGACCGCTCTGATACCCCCCTCGAGTTCCAGAACTTTTACTGTTTTGCCCCCCGGCGCGTGAATTTCTACCTGCAGTTGACGCAGAACGCTGCACAGCCTTGCTCTGGCTGCGAGTCATACGTGTCGTCTTAGCATTGTTCGCCATAACCCTGAGTATAGCACAAACTATGTCAAATTGGCGTCGTTTGTGGGGCGGTCCGCGTCATCCTTGGGCACGCTACCCCCTCTACTGTCATCCTTGGGCACGCTACCCCCCTCTACTCTGTCACCCTTGGGCTTGTCCCGAGGATCTAGGGGGGTCAGTGTGCACTGGATTTTCAAGTTTACGAGCCATAATGGACAACTTGTTGTATATTTTTGGCGACAAACGCAGAAAATCGAGCGATTAGCGAGATCCTCGGCATAAAGCCAAGGATGACAATAACGATAAAGCCAAGGGCAGGCGCGGGCTTGTCCGTCCCCATGTCATTCTTGGGCTTGTCCCACGCTGCGCTGAATCATCGCGCGTGGTGTGGGGGCATCTATTGCAGAGACTGGCGGGCAATCTCACTTGACAGCCCAGTATACTTCGCAGGAGTCAGCTCAAGTAGTCTTGTGTTGAATGGCTCAGGCAGCTCTAAATCCTCAATGAACTTCGTCATGCTGCTCTTGGTTATTTCTTGGTTACCGCGTGTCAAGGCTTTCAAGCGTTCGTAGGGGTTCTCCATGCCCTCAACGCCCCCAATTGAGGCTGCCCGCATCACCGACTGCACCGCCTCGCCTAAAACTGCAGTGTTGTCATCGAGCTCGGCAAGCAGGTGTTCATCATTGACTTTCAACGCTTTAATCCCAGAGGTTAGGTTGCCCAATGCAATTAAACTGTGCCCGAACGCCACTGAGACATTACGCTGAGTCGTCGAGTCCGTTAAATCGCGCTGCATACGGGAGGTCACTAGGGTCTCAGACAGCTTCGAGAATAGCGCATCCGATATCTCGAGGTTTGCCTCCGCGTTCTCAAACTTGATCGGGTTGACTTTATGTGGCATCGTGGAAGAGCCTGTCGCCTTCGGGTCTGGAATCTGAATGAACACTTCGTTCGAAATGTAGATCCAGAAATCAGTAGCTAAATTGTGCAAAATGCGACCTACATGTTTAACGCGGTCGTAAAGTTCAGCTTGCCAGTCATGGCTCTCAATCTGCGTGGTCAGAGGGTTATACGACAGCTTCAGGCGCTCCTCGACGAAAAACTTCGCGAAATCAGGCCACTTCGCAGTCGGCACCGAAACAAAGTGTGCACCGAAAGTCCCCGTGGCGCCGTTAATCTTCCCCAAATACTCTGCGTCACGGATCTTGTAAATCTGCCGGCGCAGCCGAATAGCAAACACTGCCAGCTCCTTGCCTAGCGTTACCGGTGTGGCAGGCTGCCCGTGGGTCTTAGCCAACATTGGTGTGTCGATATGCGTGAGCGCTACCCCTTCAAGCGCGGCAAGAAATTCCTCAACTCTAGGTAGCCACACCTCTTGGACAGCGTTCTTAATGCACAATGCGTAACTCAAATTGTTGACGTCTTCGGAAGTGCAGAAAATGTGGACGCCCTGGAACAGCTTATCATACTCCTGCGCGCTGAGAACACCGTTCTGCCTCAACTTGTCAAGCTCCTCCTTAATATAATACTCCACTGCTTTGACGTCATGTTTAGTCACTTCCTCGATTGCGGACAGCCTCTCTATCGAAGTGCCGTCAAACTCAGCCACAATGTTCCTCAACGCGTCTTTTTGTTCTTCGCTCAGGTGCGTCAGTCCTGGTACCATTGGCTCGCGTGAATTATCAAACCCGCTAACTGGCAGCCCATCGCAGAGCGCAATTAACCACTCGATCTCAACATATATACGCTCACGGTTTAGCGCCGCCTCGCTCAAATAGTTCGCCAACACTGCTGTATATGACTTGTATCGGCCGTCGACAGGCGAAATGGGGACTTCTAGATTCTTTCTCATACCTCAATTATAGCACCTACTAGTCAAAAATGCGTGCAGCTCTCGTTTTGCACTCTTTGTAGATTCGTTCGACGCGCTCGCCGTTCGGCAAGTGGAACTCACCGTTTTCATACCGTTTCACGCCGCCCACAGTAGTACTCTTAACTACCGAAGTGTCCGACGCATAAACCAAGTTCTTTTTAACGCTGTGTAGTTGCAATGCTGGCAAAGACGCATCGACCTCGAAAAAGTCCTGGTCCACATCCTGAACAACACCCGCCAAGTCGGACCCATTGCGAGTCGCATACTCAAACGCAAGTTCAGGATTCATCGCAGCTGCGTCATCATGCTTGACTTTTTGTAGAACACACGCCAAATACATCTCACGGAACATCGAAAGCGCATTGTTCGACGCGGGTCCGTCCGTCCCGAGCGCAATTTTCACCCCTGCCGCCTCAAGTGCACTCAAATCGGCAACCCCACTAGCGAGTTTCAAATTCGAGCCAGGACAACACACCGCAGCGATGTCATTCTCCTTCATCAAGCGGATGTCATCTGCGCTGAGGTGCACACAATGAAAACCAGCGCCTCCATACGCCCAGAACCCACAGTCTAACAAGTGTTGCACGGGCGTCTTGTCAGTCCGCTCCAGACACTCAGTCACTTCGGTTTTGGTCTCCGCAAGGTGGGTGAAAGTGGGCATCTGATACTTCTTCGCTAGTGCGGCAACCTCTGCAATCTTCTCAGGGCTAGTGGTATACTCCGCGTGAACCCCGGGGAAGAACTTCACGAACTCACTCGAGCCGTGATGCTCAATGTTAAACCGCAAGATGTCCTCTTCCATCTCCTCGACAGTGCCTCCGAAATCGTTGAGTGACCCGACCATACTGATACGAAACTGCATATCAATCGCCGCCTGTGCAACTGCCGAATTGTTAAGATACATATCGACCGCGCAAACCGTCCCACCGCGCAAATAGTCCAAAATCGCCAACTTGCTGAACCAATAGACGTCATCTTCGGTCAACTTCGCTTCAAATGGAAAAACTTGAGTGGTGAGCCAACTTTGCAGAGGCATATCATCCGCCCGAGAGCGTAAAAAAGTCATCGCCGAATGCGTGTGTGCATTAACGAGCCCAGGAAATCTAGTACTTATAGTTCTTTCGCCACCTCCAACGCCTTCGCAAACACCTTGTCCATATCGTAATACTTGTATTCACCCAAACGGCCACCGAACGTCACGCTCTCCTTCGCCGCAAGCTGCTGATACTGTTTGAACTTCTCGAGATTTTCCGCAGTCTCCACAGGGTAGTAGGGCTCGTCGCCATGCCTCCAAGTCTTCGAATACTCCTTGACAATCACTGTTCTGCCCGAATCGTAGCCTGGAAAGTTAGGACTACCCCAGCGCTCGGGGTGAAAATGCTTGAACTCGTGGATGCGGGTGTAGGGCTGCTCAAGGTCAGCATAATTCATCACAGGGCACCCCTGGAAGTCTTCAACATCGACAACTTCACGCTCAAGGTCAAGCGACCGCCAGCTCAACTCCCCGTAGCGATACTCAAAATACGCGTCAATCGGCCCAGTGTAGACCACTTTCGCATTCGGATTTGCCTCCAGGAGTTCGCCGCGCAAGTCAAAGAAATCCACATTCAGGCGCACCTCAATTTTCGGGTCAGTGACCATATTCTTGAAGAGTGCTTCATATCCGTCAGCCGGTAGTCCTTCAAAAGTGTTGTTGAAGTAGCGGTTGTCATAATGAAAACGGACGGGGAGGCGCTGAATTATTGACGGCGGTAGGTCCTCGATTGGTGTTTGCCACTGTTTCTGGGTGTAGTCACGGATGAACGCGTCAAAAAGGGGTTGTCCGATTAGTTTGACACCTTGCTCAAGCAGGTTCTTGGGCTCGCGGTGCTCTTGAACAGCGCGGGACTCCTCCGCCTGGCTCTCGACAAGTGCCTTCGCCTCACCTGGAGTTAATGCCTTGCCAAAAAACTGGTTGATAGTCGAAAGGTTAATTGGCATTGAGTAGACCTGTCCTTGGTGCGTTGTCCACACGCGGTGCACATACCCCGTGAACTTGCTGAATCGGTTGACGTAGTTCCACACAGTTTCATCGCTGGTGTGGAAGAGGTGCGCCCCGTATTTATGCACTTCTATCCCAGTCTCGGCGTCAAACTCCGAATACGCATTGCCACCGATGTGCCCGCGTTTTTCCAAGACTAGCACCTTTTCACCGCGTTCGGCACGCGTCTGCGCCACGGTCAACCCGAAGATTCCCGCACCGACAACTATTACATCAAACATACCACAAGTATAGCACTACTACCCCCCGACACCATTCTTGGGCTTGTCCGTACCATGTCATTCTTGGGCTTGTCCGTACCATGTCATTCTTGGGCTTGTCCCGAGAATCTCGCTAATCGCTCGATTTTCTGCGTTTGTCGCCAAAAATATACAACAAGTTGTCCATTGTGGCTCGTAAACTTGAAAATCCACAATGGCGCAGTGTGCACTGGA
>JAISRT010000056.1 GCA_031273495.1 Candidatus Ancillula kalotermitis
GAGTAATGGATCTTCGGCATAAAGCCAAAGATGACATGGGCTAGCAGTTGTGCTATACTACTGATATAAGGAGGCAGAATGTCAGTAACACAAGTGAAGAAGAAGGCTCAGAAGTCCGATACCCTAGCGGTCGGGCATGTAGTTCGCGTAATTGGCCCAGTGGTGGACATAGAGTTCCCGCCAAATAAATTGCCAGACATCTACAACGCCCTGAAGACTACGATTGATATGTCTGCGCAAGGTGAAGGCGAGTCCAAGCACGAAATCACTCTAGAAGTTGAGCAACACCTCGGTGATTCGATTGTCCGTGCGATTTCGTTGAAGCCAACTGACGGGCTTGTCCGTGGTGCTTCGGTATCTGATACCGGTGGTCCTATTACCGTCCCAGTGGGCGATATCACCAAAGGCAAAGTGTTTAACGTTATCGGTGATGCACTTAACCTCAAGCCTGGAGAGAAATTCGAGCCCAAAGAGCGCTGGTCAATTCACCGCAAGCCACCTGCGTTCGACCAGTTGGAGTCTAAGACGCAGATGTTTGAGACTGGCATCAAAGTGATTGACCTCCTGACACCTTACGTCCAGGGCGGTAAAATTGGGCTGTTCGGTGGTGCTGGTGTAGGCAAAACTGTGCTGATTCAAGAGATGATTCAACGTGTGGCGCAGAACCATGGCGGTGTTTCAGTGTTTGCAGGCGTGGGTGAGCGCACACGCGAAGGTAACGACCTGATTGTAGAGATGGAGGAAGCTGGTGTGTTCGACAAGACCGCGCTAGTTTTCGGGCAGATGGACGAACCACCTGGAACACGTTTGCGCATCGCACTGAGTGCGCTGACGATGGCTGAGTATTTCCGTGACGTCAAGAACCAGGACGTGCTGCTGTTCATTGACAATATCTTCCGTTTCACGCAGGCGGGCTCGGAGGTGTCGACGCTACTCGGTCGCATGCCGTCCGCAGTGGGATACCAACCTAACCTTGCTGACGAGATGGGGCAACTTCAGGAGCGGATTACCTCCACCCGCGGGCACTCTATCACGTCACTCCAGGCAATCTACGTCCCCGCCGACGACTACACTGATCCGGCGCCAGCGACAACTTTTGCACATCTTGACGCAACTACTGAACTGAGTCGCGAAGTGTCCGCAAAGGGTATCTACCCAGCAGTTGATGCACTTTCTTCGACCTCACGCATCTTGGATCCACGCTATGTCGGTCAGAAGCATTATGACGTGGCGAACGACGTTAAGCAGATTCTACAGCGCAACAAGGAACTACAGGACATCATCGCGTTAATCGGTATCGACGAGCTAAGTGAAGAGGACAAAGTGTTGGTTTCGCGTGCCCGTAAGATTGAGCAGTATCTGGGGCAGAACTTTTACGTTGCAGAGAAGTTCACTGGGCGTCCAGGCTCTTTTGTTCCAGTGTCTGAGACTGTTGAGGCGTTCGGGAACCTTGTTGAGGGCAAGTATGACGACATACCTGAGCAGGCGTTTGCTGGAATTGGTGGTATTGACGACTTGATGGAGAAATACGCAAAGCTGAAGAAGGAACTTGGCCTGTAGTGAGCATTTTCACACGCCAATTTGACATACTGATTAGATAAACTGCAGTTATGGCTAATGTGAAGAAGTTTAATTTATCCCCGAGCAAGGTGAAGGATTTTATGCAATGCCCTTTGATGTATAAGTTCAAAGTGGTTGACCAATTATCGTCGCCTCCAGGAATTGACGCACTCCGCGGGACGCACACCCATGCAGTCCTAGAAGAGTTGTTCAAGTTGAAGAGCGCTGACAGAACGGTCGAAAATGCCTACGGACTGATCGAATACGTGTGGCCAATTATTATGAAGAAGAATGCGACTTACTACTCAGAAGTTCCCGAAGTTTCCCAAATTGAGAATGACGCTGAGTTCAGGGAGAAGTACCACTCTGAGATTCGGGGCTGCATAGACAACTATTTTAAGCTTGAGAACCCCGCTAAGTTAAATATGGTCACTGCGCAGGAAAAGTGGGTGCAAACTGACCTCGATGACAAGGCGAAGTTAGGTGGTTTTATCGACCGTGTTGAGGAGTCCGATGTGGCAGGCGTGAGAATTAGCGACTACAAGACTGGTAAGACACCGACAGGGCAGTTCAGCACTAAGGACTTATTCCAAATGATGTTCTACTCGCTAATTTGGGCGAAGGAGCATAAGGGTGACATCCCGAAACAGGTGAAGTTGCTCTATTTGAAAGACGGCGGCGTGATTGCGGACCAGCCAAACCAGAAAAAACTCGACGAGGTTGAGGCCAACATTAAAGAGATCTGGGCGAAGATTCAGGACGCTCAGGAGAATAACGAGTGGACCAGTTGTCAGAGCAAACTGTGCGATTATTGTAACTTCAAGCCAATCTGCCCCGAGTTCGGGGGGAGTGGTGACCCGAAAGATTATGCACTTGCGCAGGTGAGTGCCGAACCGCAGGCGGGGGCTGCACAAAAGCGCAAACTGACGACAGGTGAGAAAAAGGAGGGGTAATGAAGACTGACCTAGAAATAGCGAACAGCGTGGAGATGAAGCCAATTGAACAGATTGCCGCGAAGGTGGGTCTGAGTGCTGATGACCTCGAGCTCTACGGGAAGTATAAAGCGAAGATTGCAGACTACTCGGAGTTCCTCGACCAGGCGGGCAGGAAGTCTAGACTTGTGCTTGTTACAGCGATCAACCCGACTCCTGCGGGCGAGGGCAAGACAACAACTACTGTGGGATTAACTGACGCATTGAACAGGGTCGGCAAGACGGCTATGGCAGCATTAAGGGAACCGAGTCTCGGGCCAGTGTTCGGCGTGAAGGGGGGGGCAGCCGGCGGTGGGTATGCTCAAGTGGTGCCTATGGAAGACATCAACCTCCATTTTACGGGTGATTTTCATGCGATTGGCGCCGCGCATAATCTACTGGCAGCACTAATGGACAACCATATCAAGCAGGGGAACGCACTGAGTATTAACCCGAGCACGATAACTCTCAAGCGCGTGGTCGATATGAATGATAGGCAATTGCGCAATATTGTTGACGGCGTGTCGGGCGGAAAATCGGGGACGATAAATGGCGTGGTGCGTGAGGATGGCTTCGAAATAACTGTCGCGTCCGAGGTTATGGCAATACTCTGCCTCGCGCAAAATATAAAGGATTTGAAAGAGCGTCTCGGGCGCATTGTGGTCGCAAAAAGTTTCTCGGGTGTAAATGTTACGGCGGCAGACTTGCAGGCGAATGGTGCCATGGCTGCACTCTTGAAGGACGCGATTAAGCCCAATATTGTGCAGACTCTTGAGGGGACGCCTGTGCTAATTCATGGCGGTCCGTTTGCGAACATTGCGCACGGGTGTAACTCGGTCATAGCGACGAAAACTGCGCTCTCACTTGTCGATAAGGCTGCGGGTGCCGACGGGATTGTCGTGACTGAGGCTGGGTTTGGTGCTGATCTCGGTGCGGAGAAGTTCATTGACATCAAGTGCCGACTCTCTGGTATATATCCCGATGCCGTGGTTCTTGTCGCGACTTTGCGCGCGTTGAAGTCGCATGCAGGTGTCCAGAAGTGTGACCTCAATCTTGAAAATCTCACTTCCCTGGAATCAGGACTGCCGAACCTTTTGCAGCACATACAGAACTTGAAGGAGGTGTTCGGGCAGAAAGTCGTCGTGGCGCTGAACAAGTTCCCCACGGACACCCCAGCAGAGATTGAGTTTGCCACCAAGAAGTGCAAAGAACTAGGCGTTGAACTCGTCTTGAGTGATGTTTGGGCGCAAGGTGGTGCGGGCGGAGAGGAAATGGCTACCGCAGTGATTGGACTGCTCGATTCTAAGAGTTCCGACGCCGAAAGTGCGCACCGGTTCGCCTACGACATTGACCTGTCGGTTGAGGAGAAGATTAACGCAATCTGCAAGAGTGTGTATCATGCCGACTCCGTTACGTTCACACCAGTCGCGCGGAAACAACTTGTTGACCTTGAGGAGCAGGGCTACAACAACCTGCCGATATGTATGGCTAAAACGCAGTATTCTTTTTCCGACGACGCTTCACTCCTGGGCGCACCGCGTGGGTTTAGTGTGACCATTCGCAATCTCAAGTTATCAGCGGGCGCAGGGTTTGTCGTGGCGCTGACGGGTGACGTGATGACTATGCCAGGGCTGCCGAAAGTGCCTGCCGCGAACTCAATTGACATCGACGAGGAGGGCAACATCACAGGGCTGTTCTAAGTGTTTGTTGAGGTAATGCCAAACGCGCATTTCTCTATGGATTTTCGGCATAAAGCCAAAGATGACACAAACACCCCCACATGTCATCCCTCGGCATAAAGCCAAGGGCAGGCGCGGGCTTGTCCCGAGGATCCACCCGCCCCACTACTGTCATCCTTGGGCTTGTCCCGAGGATCTCGCTAATCGCTCGATTTTCTGCGTTTGTCGCCAAAAATATACAACAAGTTGTCCATTGTGGCTCGTAAACTTGAAAATCTACGCTAATCGCTCGATTTTCTGCGTTTGTCGCCAAAAATATACAACAAGTTGTCCATTGTGGCTCGTAAACTTGAAAATCCACAATGGCGTGGTGTCAACTGGATTTTCGGCATAAAGCCAAAGATGACACTAGCGCATGTTTAGTCGAAGTATTTGCCGCATTCGAGTTGTAGAAGCTCGTCTCGGGACGGTAACGAGTTGATTTTGCCGAGTTTGTAGAGTAGTAGTATTGCCGACTTGAAGGGGACGTAGCCTAGTTGGAATAATCTCTGGACCAGCCGCTGTTTACCCGTTGATACCGCGAAATCTGCATCTGAAAACTCCGCGCGCATAAACCCACGAACTTGTACATCGAGCCCACGGGTGTAGATACCTTTAGAAATGGGCATCAGGCATGACAAGTACACGAAATGTGAGTAGATATTCTCGTTGAGGTAGCCCTCGTAGAACTTCTTCTGCAAGGCGAGGTCAGTTTCCTGCGCAGGATTCCCGAACTTTTCGTTGAGCATTGCGTCCAGATTGAGCTTGAAATCAAGGATTTGCTTCGAGCGCGCGAGATTCTCCTGCAGGTTGACGTCACTGTTGAAATAGTTCTTCAAGACTAGTGATGATTTGCGCCTACGATAGTACATGCCTCGCCAAGTGTTCACTGCGAAGCCGTTCTTTACTTTCGCGCGGAGCTGCACAACTAGCGGGATGTCGTCGATAATTCTCGATGCTGGAGACTGCCAAGTGATGTCCCTGAACAGTTCGGCACGGTAGATTTTGCACCATAACGGGTGATCCATTAGACTATATATTTCGTCAGCGTGTCCGATTGAGTAGGCGTCGGCAATTGACTTGAACACACTCGTCGCATTAGGATTGAACCTTGGCAGTGCGCTCCGGGCATCCTTGAACAGGCTCTCGGCGAGTATTGACGCCTGGTCCGCACCCGTAGACTCTAACATTTCGACCAGGTTTTTGATGTAGTCTTCGTGAACGATGTCGTCTCCGTCCAGGACCGCGATATACTTGATTTCGTGGTCGTCAAGCAGCACTTCCACGCCAAGTTGCTTCGATTGTGCGGCACCCAGATTCGGGCTGTTGTGTATAACCTGGACATTAACGTGCCGCGCGGAATACTCGTCTAAAATGGCACCAACCCCATCTGGTGAGTCATTATCTACAAGCACTAGCCGAATATCGGTATAGGTCTGCCCCAAGACTGAGTCAACCATTTCGGCTGCATACTCAGCGACGTTGAAGAATGTTGCGACTACCCCAACTTGCGGACTTTTCATGGATTGACTTTCCCTACCAACATCAAGATTTTCCGGATCCACTGCTTGACAAGAACCTCTTTCAGGTGATTTTTCTTCCACTTCGGGCGATACTCCTCAAAATAACGCCTTAACTCGTCAGACTGTAACTTGCTGTTTAGTTCGCTAATCGCAGTATGATACGCATCAAAAAAGAACTTCGTCCCCCCGACTAGGTAGTAATTATCCCAAGGTTTCGCTTCGCCTGCAAAATGCGCAATCACTGCCTCCTTTTGCCTGTCAACGTCGTCAATCATAAGGCGTGAAATGAAGTTGAATACATCCGAGATGACGGTAATATGACCTTGCATAGTGTAGTTTATTATGTCCTGGTCGTAGAACTTGCGCTTGCTAAACTTAGCGTCAATCGCGTTTTCTACAAGCCTAGATTCGATGTCATCACGTCTAATCAAATCCAGGTTCATCAAGAAGTTCCCTGCGTTAATATACGTCTGTTGCGGGTCGAGACCAAGTGAAGTGATGTAGGATTCGGGCTCCCTGCGAATTACGTGCGCCTCGGGGCTTGCTGCGATATAGGAGTTCGCCACGTCTGTGTTCCAAAACGGTAGGATAGACCCCAAGACTAGTGTGTCACCGTCAATGAAGAGCACTTTGCTCAGGTGTGGCAGTAGGGACGCGGGGAAAAACCGTAGATATGTGATATAGGGCACCCGCCCCTTAGTATTCTCGTAGCACTTGTCGGCAATCTCGCGCAGTTCGCGTGAAATTGTAATGAACTCTAGCTCGACATTTTCGAACATCGCGGCGACTTCCAGAAACACTGCCTTGCCGCGCTCGCTGAGGTCATACTGTATTATGTAGACACGCATTTTCTCGGGGTTGTGTTTCGCTAGTGAGTATATAGACACGGCAGTAACCCTGACATACGCGTCATTCGTGGCGTATGCAATCTGTAGCGTTTCGTCAGTAATACCACTAGTGTAGCACACTGGCTTCCCTCGGACACACCGCGATACTGTCACCCTTGGGCTTGTCCCGAGGATCTATTGGACACCACCCCGCCAGCATGTCATTTTTGTCCGCCCCCCTCATGTCACTCGTCGAACACACTGCGATACTGTCATTCTTGGGACACCCCGCGATACTGTCATCCTTGGGCTTGCCCCGAGGATCCACGCTAATCACTCGATTTTCTGCGTTTGTCGCCAAAAATATACAACAAGTTGTCCATTATGGCTCGTAAACTTGAAAATCTACGCTTTCGCAGTGTGCCAATAGACCCTCGGCATAAAGCCAAGGGTGACAAAATAGGTCAAACTCGCTTGCGAGTTTGGCAATTGGCGGAAGAGGGGTTTGCGTCCACCCGCGCTAGCGCACACACTCCGCTCGCTATTCGCTTCTGCAAAGCAGGCGCAGCTCGCTACGCTGGGCATGGGCTTCGCCCGCATGCGAATGAAGTTCTGTGCTATACTAGTGATATGGTAGAAAAAACTAAAACAACAAGTAAAAGCGGTCTGCGCAAAGAACAGCCGAGTGAGGAAGTTTTCGACGCGAAAGCACACGCCCGGTCAGGCAACCCTGCGAAACGTGGCGAAGTTGTCAAGACGCTCAAGCGGATTAGCCAGCCGAAGCCAGTCAAAGTTGATAGTTACGACTTGAATGACCCTTGGCTAGTCCCTACGATGGTAGGCTTAATGGTGCTAGGCATCGCATGGGTCGTGATTTTCTACCTCACTGCGTCGATCGGTGGGTATCCCCTGCCTATTCTCAAGTATGGTAACCTGGTTGCAGGGTTCGCGCTCATAATCGCTGGGTTCGGGCTGTCTACGAAATGGAAATGAACGCTGGTAGGTTAAAATGGTGAAAATTGCGCTTCTCGGATTTGGCACTATAGGCTCGTCGCTCGCGCGCATCATTTCTGAGGACGGAATGCGCAGGCGTGAACAGTTGAAGCAGAACCCTAACTCGAAGTCATCGATTTCAGATGCTCTCGCTCAGGTCAAGATAGTCGCGATTGACACCCTCGAAGTTGAAGACGTGAAGAAAAAACTGCAAGAACCAGAATACGCGGGAATTAAGGACGCGTTAGTGACTGACTCATTTGATGAGACGCTGGCGACAAACCCTGACATCGTAGTTGAGTTAATCGGTGGCGTTGAGCCTGCGAAGTCGTTCATCAGCAAGGCGTTAAGCAGACGGATTCATATCGTGACCGCAAATAAAGCTGTCCTGGGGGTTGCAGGTGAAGAGCTGCGGAATTTGGCAGTGACGAATAATGTTGAACTGCTTTACGAGGCGGCGGTAGGCGGCGCAGTGCCCATTGTGCGCGCGATTCGGCACTCCTTGATGGGCGACAAAATCCTCTCGATTGAAGGAGTGCTCAACGGGACAACCAACTTTATACTCGACAAAATGACTAGTGAAGGTATGGATTATTCGGACGCACTCAGGCAAGCGCAGGAACTCGGTTTTGCGGAAGCGGACCCCACCTCAGATGTTGAGGGACTTGACCCAGCTGCGAAGATTTCTATCCTGGCGTCGCTAGCATTCGGGCGAGACTTGAGTATGAATGACGTGAAGACAGAAGGTATCACCGCGATAACCCAAGGCATGATAATTTCCGCGAAGAGTGACCATCTGGTGTATAAACTTGTCGCGAAGGCTGTCCGACACGGGTGTTCAGACGGAAATGATAACATTGAACTGTCAGTTGCCCCTATGCTTGTGCCCGAAAAGTCGGCGTTCGGTGAGCTCACTGGATCTATGAACGCTGTAGAGGTCGTTTCAGAATACTCCACCAAGTTGACATTTTTCGGTCCAGGCGCTGGCGGTGACCCAACGGCATCAGCTGTGCTAGCGGACATAATTGAAATCGTGTCGAAGCGCTTCGTGGACTGATGTGCCCGTCTTGAAGAAATCTGCTACACTAAATAAATGGTAACACTAAAAGAAGTATATGACGCAGTCGACTCGTTCTACCCGTTCGCGTTGCAAGAGCCGTGGGATAATTCAGGCGTTCAAATCGGTTTCCAGGCGCAGACTGTCTCAAAAATTGCCCTCTCCGTTGACGTCACGCCAGGTATTATTAAGGAGTGCAAGAGTAATAATGTTGACCTTTTGATATCGCACCATCCGTCCTTTTTCCGTGCGACGGCTTCAATTTCGGAGGCGACACCACAAGGAATACTGGCTGGATGTTTAACCGGGATGCTGACCGAAAGCCGACTGATGCACATTTCCTGTCACACCTCTGCAGACAAGGCGAGGTATGGGGTGGCAGATGTGTTTATTGAACTACTGGGACTAGACCAGGCAATGCCAATTATACCAGAGCCGCACGACGGGACACTGGGCATCGGACGCATTGGGAACTTGGAAAATGCTACGACACTCCTGCAACTTGCGCACACCCTCAAGTCAATCATCCCGGAGACGTCACGCCCACTTCTGGTCGCTGGTGACGCTCGTCGGACTGTTCAACGCGTCGCGATCCTGCCTGGTGCGGGTGACTCGGAGTTTACTGCTGTCCGGAGGGCTAACGCCGACGTGTATATAACATCGGATCTGCGACACCACCCTGCCCTTGACCAACTGACCTTAAACTACACACCAGAGGTCAACGGGGACTTAGCGCTAATTGATGTTCCACACTCTGCCGTGGAGTCAGTGTTCTTGCGGAAATTTGAATTACTACTTGAGGACCGAGTAAAAGGTGTCGAAATACTTAACCTCAGCGATGTCAACACCGACCCTTGGAACTTCGCAGTCTAGAAAATTAGTAGCACACCAAGCGCAACGCCTATCGCAGAATTGAACTGGAATGACTTAATGAAATCCACTTCCCCGTGCTCGAGATCATTGAGCTTTAAGTTCACAAATTGGTAAACCGATGCAACGAAGAGGAACAATGCCAACGCGATGCAGATTAAATACGCCTTGATCGTAAGGACACTGAGCAAGAGCGCTAGAATTAGTATCACGCAATATAGTATAATGGACTTTTTCTGCCCGATGCGCACTGCAAGGGTCCGCTTGTCGAACTTCCTGTCCTGCGGTATGTCTCTGATGTCGTCAAGTAGCAGCTGATTCCCGACGAGCAACCCGAATGATATTGACTTCAGGATAGGGTCAAGTGAAAGCGCAAGGTCACCATTAAGCAGAACGAAGGTTCCGTATGTTGCCACTGGTCCGAAGAAGAAAAACGCCACGAGAATCGCGAGCCCAAGGTCTGCGTATGACTTTTTGCCCCCCGAGTAAAATACAACCGCGAGAATCGCAAGCACCCCGAAGAAGACGAGCACCAACTTGATGGCAAATGAAACTGGAGAGAGGAAAATTAGCGTTAGCCCGAAGACTGCGGAGAGTGTAACACCAAACAAAAAGCGCTTTTTCGAAGTCCGCAATTCAGTTTTGGGGCGGAGTGTAGATGAGTTACCCTTCTTGTCGTCAAAATAGTCGTTTGCCCAATTCACGCTCAGTTGCAGAAAGAGGCTAGTCAGAACCGCCAATGCCAACAGTGGAACAATTCCGACCGACGTGAAAGCAGTAAGACGCTCTGGGTTAGAGTGAAATAATGCAATCGCAGTCATACCGCCAATCAGTGGCCCCAAAATCGAAGCCCAAAGCGTTTTAAGGCGCAAACTAGCAACAAAGTTCTTAAACACTAGCTCATCTTTTTTTCGACACGCTGCGCAATTAGTGAAAGTGTGGTGATAATGATGAGGTAAATAACCCCGACGATTAAATACACCTGGAAACTCTCAAAATTTCTGGACACGATAATGCGACCAGTTTGAAGCAACTCAACTACACCAATAACTGAAACAATAGTCGTGTCCTTCAACGAAATCACGAACTGGTTAATGAACGACGGCATCATCAATTTGAACGCTTGTGGGAGCGTGACGTAGAATAGACGCTGGTAATACCTTAACCCTAGGCTAATGGACGCCTCTTTTTGGCCACGCGGAACAGCATTTATACCACTGCGGACAATCTCAGTTAAATACGCCGAACAGTTGAGGGTCAATGCCAAACAGGCGGCAAAGAACACGTCAAGGCTCTGCCCAGTAAGTTGAGGTATGCCGTAATATATGAAGAACGCTAGAACCAGAAGTGGGACACCGCGAATGAGATAGACGTAGATTGTGACGAGTTTTTGGAGCACTTGACGCCACGGACGCATTTGGTTAATCTTCTTGTCGTAGCTTGCAATCCCGAAGAACACTGCGATGATGAACGCTAGCACAAATGAAAGCAGTGCCAACGCCAAAGTCCATGCCAATCCGTTCAGCAATGCGTCTTTATTGACGAGTATCAACCCCCAAATTGTCGACTCGTCAGCAGTTCCAGAAATCGAAGACGAATCTGACCCCGCAGTGTACTGGTCTAATATGCGCTGATACGTGCCGTTCCCCTTTATCGCAGTCAGTCCCTGGTCGAACTTCTTCAGCAATTCGGCATTCTGCCCCTTCGGCACGCCAAACCCAAACTCACCATTAGGAATCTTCTCAGTAGCGAACTCAATCCCCTGCCCTTTGACTATTGCGTAACCCATAACTGGCGCGTCATCCATAATAGCGTCTAGCGCGCCAATCTGCAGTCCTGAATAAAACTGGTCAGCGGTGTCATACTGCTTAATGGCAAACCCGTATTGATCTTGATGCTTAGTTAGCCACTCGGCTGAAGTGGTACCTATTTTAACGCCCACGGTCTTGCCCTTCAGGTCAGAAAAATCGTGCACGTTAACTGAATTACCCTTCTTGACGCCAATCACGAGCTCAGTTTCATAATACGGTGCGGAAAAGTCGAACTTCTCTTTACGCGCGGCAGTTATCGTCATACCAGCCATAGTCGCGTCAGCCTGACCAGAGAGCGCATTTTGCACGGCGGCGTCGAAACCAGGGAACTTCATCTCGAAATTGAACCTGGCCTCCTTCGCGACCTCCTCCATAATCTTAACGTCAATGCCTTCATAGACACCCTGCTCGTTCTGGAACTCGAATGGCGCATAAGTAGAATCTGACGAGATGAGATACACCTTTTCGCCAGGCACGTTAATTGCGCGGACAAATGTGCCTGTTTCAGTGAGCACACTCTTCTGGTCTGTCACATCACTACTGTTCAGGTTACCCGAAACCGCTGTAATACCATCTGGCAGTCCCGACGGGCTAGGTGCAGGTGCAGGAAGTTCTTCAGCAACCGAAGACAGCGCGGGGAAAACGCTTAACGCAAGAAACGCCACCAGCACTAGAACATTCGCCCAGAGCTTGAAACTAAATCTACGGTTCTTCATAATACAAGTGTAGCACACACTATGTCAAAATGGCGTCAAATTGAATACGCTCACAATGTCAGAAATGCTATCCTACTCCCCCTCCTTCGCTCCGTGCAGTATTTTACTTAAGAAATCCTTTGCCCGCTCGCTCTTGGGGTTCTCAAAGAACTCATTGGGCTTAGCAATCTCCTGAATCTCACCGTCCGCCATGAATATGATACGGCTTGCCACTTGACGCGCAAATCCCATCTCATGCGTGACGACAATCATAGTCATACCTTCATTCGCGAGTTCAACCATAACATCGAGGACTTCGTTAATCATCTCTGGATCAAGTGCACTAGTCGGCTCGTCAAACAGCATGACCTTTGGATGCATCGCTAGTGAACGTGCAATGGCTACACGCTGCTGTTGCCCACCAGACAGCTGATGCGGATACTTGTTAGCTTGCTCGGCAACTCCAACACGCGTCAACAGCTTCATCGCCTCTTCTTCAGCCTCAGCAGCATTCTTCTTCAGCACGGTTGTCGGTGCCAAGGTGATGTTCTGTAATATCGTCTTATGCGCGAAAAGGTTAAAGCTCTGGAACACCATACCAACTTCACTGCGGTGCCGTGCCAATTCTTTACCCTCTTCGGGCAACACTTCGCCATCAATCTTAATCTCACCAGAATCAATGGTCTCCAGCCTGTTAATAGTGCGACATAATGTTGACTTACCCGAACCTGAAGGCCCAATCACGACAATCATTTCACCTTTGTCAACTTCAAGGTTAATGTCCTTCAAGACGTGCAAATCACCAAAGTGCTTGTTAACATCTTTAATCTCAATCATTTTATCTACCATGCCACTAGTATAGCACATAACTTCATTCGCACTATTCGAACCCGTTGGGGTTGCTTTTCTGCCAGTTCCAGGAGTCGCGCGCCATATCGTCAAGCGAATACTCAGTCTTGAAGTTTAATAATCTCTGCGCCTTTTCGGTTTTTGCGTAAAACTCGGGCAAGTCACCAGGCCGGCGTGAGACTATTTTATACGGAATACTCTTGCCGTAGGTGGCTTCAAATGCGTGGAGCACTTCGAGAACAGAGGAGCCTTTTCCAGACCCTAAGTTAATGTATTCCATTGAGTTTTCAGGCTGCTTTTCGATATACTCCAACGCTAGACGATGTCCCCTAGCCAAGTCCGTAACGTGAATATAGTCACGGATGCATGTGCCATCTTCAGTGGCGTAATCCCCACCAAAAACGCTAAGGAACTCCCTGCGCCCGACCATAACTTGGGTGATAAACGGCGCAAGATTGTTGGGTATTCCTCTCGGGTCCTCGCCGATCATCGAACTAGAATGCGCCCCGATTGGGTTGAAGTATCTCAGGCTGACAACTCTCAAACCCGCAGGAAATTCAGCACCGTTCACGCAGTCTTCAAGTATCCACTCCTGCTCAAGTTTGCTCGTGCCGTAAGGTGATGACGCCTTGCCAGTCTTAGTGGTCTCTTCATCATACGCCACCACTGCGGGGTCAGAATATACGGTTGCCGACGACGAGAAGACAAAGTTTTGAACATTATATTTCTTGCAGGCATCGAGTAGGTTAAGTGTCGACAGCAGATTGTTTTCATAATACGCAAGTGGCTTCGATGTGGACTCACCGACCGCTTTAAGCCCAGCAAAATGAATTACACCATCGAAATCACCGTGCTCGAACATATTGCCCACTGCGCTTTTATCTTTCAAATCAAGTTTTGTTAAGGGAATGTTAACGCCAAGAATTTTTTCCACCGCATGAACTGCCTTCGGGCTCGAATTGTTGAAATTGTCGCAAATATGCACCTGAAAACCATTCAAAACTAGGTCGACAACAGTGTGGGAGCCGATGTACCCAGCGCCTCCAGTAACTAAAATCTTCTTCATTCACTCAGTATAGCATTATACTACGTCATCGAGTGAACGGACCAGTATCGAATAGATCAACCTAAACTGCTCAAGTGGTGTTTCTGCCCGAGATTCAACAGGTTTACGGTAGACCACCATTCTTGGAGCGACTACACCATCGGAAGGAAAGTACTTGCCGAGGACCACCTCATCTATTGTCGACGGTGACACCTCCTGGACCGCGAAGTCAATTTTCTTGAGCCTTTTCGTCGCCTTGCCCTGTCGTACGAGTTCAGACTCTAATAAGTCCACGCATTGCCCGTAAACACGGTAGAACATGTCTATCTTTCTCGAGACGTTAACGCAGTTTCTTGGTCTCTGAAAGTGGATGTGGTGGCGCAAACTTACTCCTCGAGGTCGAAACCAAGCGCTTTAGCGGTGTATTGCAGGTCATCGTCCCACGCATTCTCGCTCAAATTATTCGAGGTCGACAACGAGCGTATGATGGCTTTATCGATGTAGACTTCGCCGTGTAAATGGTCAGTTTCGTGCTGGAAAATACGCGCAGGCCACCCAGTCAGCACCTCTTCATGATCGCGCCCCTTTTCGTCGGTCCAGAACGCTCTAATTTTGTGGAAACGGTAGCGCGCTGCGTAATGCTCAGCAAAAGACAGGCACCCCTCGTAGAATAAGAGTTCATGTATCAGACCGTCCGCATCTTCAATTGGCTCGTATCTTGGGTTAATCGCAACGAAGAACTCAACCAGGGCAGTCTCACGGTCATCTTCCGCGGGGTCAAAATCCTCTGCTTCAGCACTGCGATCCTCCAAGACTGCCAAATTCAAGTTCAGCCCAATCTGCGGCGCGGCAAGACCTACACCAGGTGCCTCACGCATAGTCACTTTCATGGTCTTAATCAGTTTCTGCAGGGTCTCGGGCGCAAGGTCAGCATTATAATCTGGACACTTCTTGCGCAAAACTTCGTCACCCATCTTCACAATCGGCAGACACCCCTTCTTGTCGATGTCATTCTTCAACATCTGCTCAATCCGGTTGTTCAACACTTTGTTCACGCGCTTTGGGGTCGATTTGAAACTCATAGTGGCAGCCTCACCTTAATTAAGTCAGCGAGCTCCTGCGCCTTAGTCTTCGCAATTTCATCTGTTGCCGCCTCGACCATCACACGAATTAGTGGCTCAGTGCCGCTAGACCGCAGCAACACCCGCCCCGAAGTGCCAAGTTCTGCTTCAACTCTAGTCACTGCGTCCTGAATTACAAGGTCAGCGTCGAGCCTAGTTTTGTCGACATCTGGCACATTGATCAAGACTTGTGGAAGCGTTTGCACCACTGACGCCAACTTACTCATACTAACACTCGGGTCCTGCGCCTTCTTCCTCATATACACATCTGCCAGCATCAGTGCGGAGAGCGTGCCGTCACCAGTAGTCGAATATTTAAGGTCTATAATATGCCCAGACTGCTCACCGCCGAGGCGAAGACCATTTCGCAGCATATTCTCAAGCACGTAGCGGTCACCCACACCTGTTCGTTCTACTCCAATACCAGCATTTTCTAGCGCATTTAGCGTGCCCAGATTGCTCATCACGGTTAGAACCACACTGTCTTTGACGAGTTCTCCACGCTCTTTGAGGTCAAGTGCTATAATACTGATAATCTTGTCACCGTCTATTAATTCACCGTTCTCGTCAACGGCAATACATCTGTCTGCGTCGCCGTCAAATGCAACACCTAATTCCGCGTCACTGACCTTCATCATCGCTCGAAGTTGCTCAGGATGGGTCGAACCACAGGACTTGTTGATGTTTTCACCATCAGGGCTGGCATTGATTACTGTGACGCTCGCACCAGCCTGCCGCAATGCCTCCGGGGCAACATTAGAAGCGGCACCGTTGGCGGCATCAAGCACAATTTTTAGCCCCGCAAGTGGTTTAACATTATCGTTTGCTCCTATCGCCTGGACAAGATGTTCAATATAACTACTGACTGCCTTGCCTGAATCTGACGAAATCCGCCCCACGCTCGTGCCAGTCGGACGGTCCCATGGTTCTTCTAGTCGTGACTCAATCTCGTCCTCAATCGTGTCGTCAAGTTTAAACCCTGCGCGGGAGAAGAATTTGATACCGTTGTCATAATACGGATTGTGCGACGCGGAAATCACAACACCAAGGTCAACGCCAAGCTTCGAGGTCAAAAATGCTATACCAGGCGTCGGGATGACACCAAGATCAATCACATCAACACCTGCACTTGACAACCCTGCTGCCACTGCCGCCGAGATAAACTGCCCTGAAATTCGGGAATCTTGACCTATTATTGCACGCTTGCGAGGGCCAGTAGAATCTCGCGTCAACACACGTGCAGCACTTTCTCCAAGGCGTAAACTGAGGCGCGCGGTGAGGACTTTATTCGCCAGACCGCGGACACCATCAGTTCCGAAAAGCCTTGCCGTCTTCTTACCTCTTAGAGAACTGGCTAGCCTTGCGCGCCTTCTTCAAGCCAGCCTTCTTGCGCTCGACTGCCCTAGCGTCACGCTTCAAGAACCCTGCTGCCTTCAAAGTGGCGCGGTTCGCTTCGCGGTCAACCTCATTTAATGCACGCGCCACGCCTAAACGGATTGCACCTGCCTGCCCTGAAGTTCCTCCACCAATCACGTTAACAAACACGTCATACTTGTCCGCTTGCCCGACGAGCACGAGCGGAGAGTTCACTAATTGCTGGTGAACTTTATTCGGAAGGTATTCACTCAACTCTTTGCCGTTGATTACCCAGACACCTTTACCAGGAACTAGGCGCACCCGTGCGATCGCAGCCTTTCTGCGTCCGACTGCGTGCCCAGCAGCGATTTTAGCGTCTACTGGAGTTTTTGCTGGCGCCAACGCCTCTTCAACCATTTCTTTAAGTTCTAATTCTGCCATTTTACGCTCCTTGCTTTACTTGAGTTTTTGTATCGAATTTCTGTGGATTCTGCGCAACATGTGGGTGTTCATTGCCTGCATACACATGAAGATTGCTCAGTTGTGTGCGTCCTAGTGTAGTCTTAGGAATCATACCTTTCACGGCATTTTCAACTATGCGCACTGGGTTGTCCTGCAACAATTCACCATAAGAACGACTAGAGATGCCGCCAGGAAATCCTGAATGGCGCCACAATCTCTTCTGGACCAACTTATCACCACTTAGCGCGATTTTCTCCGCATTGATGATCACTACATTGTCACCAGTGTTGATATGGCGTGCGAACGCAGGTTTATGCTTTCCGCGCAACAAATTAGCACTAGCGACGGCAAGGCGACCTAAAACAACATCAGTTGCGTCAATCACCCACCATTTCTTTTCTACTTCCCCAGGTTTTGGGCTATATGTTTTCATATTATCCTTTCTCACTTTTGTTCACGTAGATTCCCCACATGACTTTGTACACTGCACCGCAACTTCAAAACGAGTTTTCTACGCTTATAAAGGCGCAATGCAGGAACTCAAGCGACCACTACAGTCACTCCTATAAGTTTAGCACACACCGCCCCCAAATGTTAAATCGGGCAGGAGAGTCAGATAGGAATGGTGTTATACTATCGATCTCCAAGCAACCAATCTTCAAGGTGGATAACTTTTATTCCCTCATAATTACCTAGTCGAGTGTGGTCCATAGTCAATATCAGACAGTCTTCCTTAGTGTTCAATTTCCGCAAAGGATACATCTCTCTTTCGAAAGTTTGGGGATCCTCCATTAAATACGATACTTGAATCCACTTTCTGGATCCTCCCCGCGATGCAACAAAATCAATTTCGTTTATATTTAGCTTGCCGATACTGACATCGTAACCTCTGTAAACTAGTTCATTATAGACGATGTTCTCAATCACTCCAGAAATATAACGCCTATGGTTTTCAAAAAGAGCAAAGAGAAATCCGTGGTCCCCGAGATAATACTTGTCATCAATTTTGAGCTGCTTTTTCCCCAATATGTCGTAGCGTGTAACTTTTTTTATCATAAATGAACTCTGCAGATATTCTAAATATGTATAAATAGTCTCGATATCAACTGTGCGGCGCTCAGACTTAAAATATTTGTGAACATTGGATGCAGAAAATACCGAACCTATATTATCAGTCACATAAATTATAATTCGCTTCAAAAGGTCGATGTTTCGTATGCTGTATCTCTCAATAGTGTCCTTAAGAATAATGGAGTCAAAGATATCAGAAATGTAATTCTTCTTGAATGCATCAGATGAATTGTTAATATGAACACCAGGAAATCCGCCAAACTTTATATATTTTGCGAGCGACCCCTTTTTGTTGAACCGCAAGTATTCTGAATATGTCAATGGTGAAACTTGCATTTGCACATACCGACCAGAAAGCAAAGTTCCCAGATCTCCAGAAAGCAGTTTTGAATTTGATCCCGATATATAAATGTCATACTTTCCTGTAGTAAAGAGTCCATTAATAACCTTCTCCCACCCGTCTACAAATTGTATCTCGTCGAAGAAAAGGTATTTCGCATCCGAACTAAACGTCGAAACTATTTCATCCACAAACGAGGTGGCGTTATTAATATTTATATAGTTGAGGTCTTCAAAATTGACGAACACAATTTCTCTTTCGTCAGCAACACTCTCTAGCAAATAGTCTTTAAGTTGCTTTAATAGCGTCGACTTACCCGACCTTCGTATGCCCGTAAGCACCTTTATTACAGGGGTATCTACCATGTCAATAAGTGTATCCAAGTACTTCTTTCTATTTATCATATCTATAGTATAACACACTTTAGGACTATAACCAGTTTTATTTCAAATTTACTTGTACTTTTCGGGTTATACACCTAAACTTTAGCACACTCCGCCCCCAAATGTTAAATCGGGCAGGAGTATTTGTTGATTACGCATACACTGCGCAGGCTTTTGTGAGTGCTAGTGGAATAAAAGTGCACAGTTCGCGTTAAGTATGTATGAAGAAAACAGCAACTAAGAAGATATCGACCCGCGACGATAATGACGACTCGTTGCTTGATGATATTGAACCGACCGAAGAGGATTTAGCTGAGGTAGAAGCTGACGAAGAAGAGGACGTTTATACCTCGAAGTCAAATAATGCCGATGCAATGGGGTCATACCTTGCACAAATAGGGTCTGTTGCACTTCTCAATAATGAGCAGGAAGTTGACTTGAGCCGTCGAATTGAGATTGGGATGTATGCTAAGTATTTACTTGACGGTAATAAGCGTATGAGCCGTGCACGCAAAGACATACTGACTTGGATAGCCAAAGACGGTGAAAATGCCAAAGAGAAGCTGATAAATGCAAACCTACGTCTAGTGGTCGTTAACGCGAAGAAGTATGTTAACCGGAAGATGACGCAATACCAACTCATCCAAGAGGGAAATGATGGGCTAATACGCGCTGTCGAAAAGTTTGACTATGCGAAAGGGTTTAGGTTCTCAACGTATGCAATGTTCTGGATACGTCAGTCAATCTCACGCGCAATTGCGAATCATGGTAGGACAATCCGCATACCGGTACATATGAACGAGGTCATCAACAAATTACACAAAGTCTCGAAGAACTTGGCGGTAGACCTCTGCCGTGAGCCCACGATTGACGAGCTAGCGCGCGAAATGGGGTTGCCAGTGTCTAAAATCATCGAGGTCAAGAAATACGCTGTCGAGCCGACGTCAATCTCGTCCAAAATCGGGCAAGACGGCGAGTCGGAGATTGGCGATATGCTCGAGGATCAGAACCAGGTGAAGCATATTGACGCAGTTTCGAAGAGTTTCCGTGAAAAAGAGTTCTACCGGGTGCTTGAGGGGTTGAAGGATAACGAGAAAGAGGTCATAATTAAGCGGTATGGCATTTTCGACGAGACTGAGCACACCTTCGACGAAATAGGGCGTGAACTCGGTTTGACTAAGGCGCGCGTCAATCAGATCAATTCGCTAACCATTGACAAGTTGCGGCACCCCTCGCGGTCATTCTTGTTCAAGGAGTTCGATGCCTAAGCCAAAAGCCACTTCAAGGAGGTTATCTGGACTGACCGAAAAGGTCACTGGGAAGGTTACGGAGACTGTAGTCGACAACTTGAATCCGCACAAAGTCAAGTCGGGGCTCGACGGCTTCAAGAACTTCGTGTTGAAAGGTTCTGGTATGCAGGTAGCGATCGGAATGGTGATTGGTGGCGCGTTCTCGGGGCTAATCAGTGCGTTTATGAACACTGTCCTCAACCCACTGCTTGCCGCTGTTTTTGGAGAGACAACTATGGATGGTGTCTGGATTCTCGAGCTGAACGGATCGATGGTGCGGTTCGGGGCACTTTTTACCGCGGTCTTGAACTTTTTAATCCTGACCGCCTCGCTCTACTTCTTTTTCGTCCTACCGCTGAATAAAATCGTGCAGTTGATCGACAAGGAGAATAATATAGACTTGAGCAAGCGCCCGGAAACTGACGTCGATGTGTTGAACAAAATACTCAAAGAGTTGAAAGCGCTCAACAAGAAATAATGCCCCAGTTGACGAACAATATTGAAGACGGCTCAATGGTCCAACTCATTTTTGATGCCGACCGCGCGAAGTTCGCTGGGATAAAGACTATAAACGTTCGCCCAGGCAAGGTGCTTAACACTCACCATGGCAGGGTCGAACATGACGACATACTGCACGCCGAATTCGGAGACACTCTGCAGACATCAAAAGGTGTGGACTTTCGAATATTGAGGCCTACGATTGCCGAGGCGACACTCTCATTCCCACGTGGTGCAGCGATAATATACCCGAAAGACGCGGCGCAGATTGTCCAGTTCGGTGACATTTACGCTGGGCAAGCGGTATTAGAGTGCGGGCTGGGGTCTGGCGCGTTGACTTGCAACCTTTTACGGGCAGTCGGTGAGACGGGAAGTGTGACGTCAATTGAGCGCAGAGACGATTTCGCGAAGACTGCGATTTCGAATATAGACAACTTCTTCGGTGGGCACCCCGAAAACTGGCGCCTTTTTGAGGGTGAATTTTCTGACTTCTTGAGTAGTAATCCTGAAGTCTTCGACCGTGCTATACTAGATATGCTCGATCCTTGGGAGTATCTTGAGCCTCTACACGCCAAACTCGTTCGTGGCGCGGTGATTGTTATATACCTCACGACAGTCCCCCAGATTCTGAGTGTGTCCAAGAAGTTTGAGGAACTTGAGGATAAATACATCAACATTGAATGCACTGAGACGATTCGCAGACGTTGGGTGCTCAATGAGCTTTCGATTCGCCCTGAGCACCAAGGCATCCTACACTCTGGTTTTATACTCACTGCGCGTGCAGTTTGATGTTCTCAATGTTTTAACCTTGTGACTTAGTTAGCGCGTCAGACAAAATGTTCACTGCCGCCAGTTGGTCCACTATTGACCGCGACTTACTCGGCTGCAGCCCCAATTCGTGCAGTTGGTTATGTGCCATTTTCGTGGTGTAACGCTCGTCTACAAAAACAATTTCGGGCACGCCTGGCGAGTTAGGGTCAGTATTTTGCTCAAAGTCACTGCTCAAGGCGTCGCGCAGTATTGACACGAAGCGTCGGACTTCTGCCGCATACCTGGACTCTTCGCCGTCGTCGGAAATCGGCAACCCCACGAATATCTTCTGGACCGCCTCTTGGGCAACAATGTCCGCAACCTCGTCAGCAACTTGCTCAAATGCGTAGACATGAATCGTCGAGTGTGGAAACGCCAGCACGCCTTCTGCATCCGAAACAGCAACACCAACTCGCGCGGCACCAACGTCAAGCGCTAGCGATTTCAAGTATTTTGCTCCAATTCTCCTCGGCATCTTCAATCTTCACGATCTCCTCGTATTTTTTGGGCACGATTTTCGTCAAGCGCCCTAACTCATTATTGTTCAGGATCATTTGCGCGAAGTCAGACCGTGCCTTTTGGGCAAAATCCGCAACAAGCTCCGACACTTTCAGCTGCTCGTTGGCGTCAAGTTCATAAAAAGGGACAAACTGCAACTCCCCCGACGCCAATGCCTGCGCGTTAACCTTCGAATAGTCTAAATCAAGTATATACGCCACGCCACCGAGGAAGCCGGCGCCAAGATTGCGCCCAGTATCACCGAGAATCATAACAGTCCCGCCAGTCATATATTCAAGCGCGTGGTCTCCTGCACCTTCGGCAATCAGTGTTGCACCAGAGTTACGCACTGCGAAACGCTCGCCAACAACCCCCGCAAAATACGCCTCTCCGCTAGTTGCTCCAAACCCGAGGACATTGCCCGATATTATATTAGTGTGTGGGTCAAAATTGGCATCTGGCATAGGCGAAACATATATTTTGCCACCACTGAGCCCTTTCGCAACGTAGTCATTAGCGTCACCGACCAATCTCAGAGTCACCCCATTCGGTATGAATGCGCCAAAACTCTGACCAGCCTCGCCCTCAAGTTCAATTGTCAGTGCGTCGTCATCAAGCACATTCTCATAGTTCTGGTTGAAGCGGAGTGTGATTTCGTGCCCGATTAGAGTGCCAAAACTCCTGTCAACGTTCCGAATCGCGGTTTTCACGAACTGTTTCGCGTCGCGCAAAGTGTTCAAGTCGATGTCAGGAAGCAACCGTGCATCCAGTGACTTTTCTAAATCGTGCTGTTGTAGTTTGGTCTGGACAAGTGGAGCATTTTCGCGCAAAAAGTTCACAGGTTTCTCTAGTATACCGCTCAAATCCAGTGTGTTCGCCTTATAGCTGTCCACATTTTCCCGCTGCTGCAGATATTCGACATTGCCTACCGCCTCCGCAAGTGTTTTGAAACCGAGCTCGGCAAGCATTTCGCGCACCTCTTGGGCAATGAACTCGAAGAAATTGACTACATTCTCGACCTTCCCATTATAGTTCTTGCGCAACTCAGGGTCCTGCGTTGCAACACCGACCGGACATGTATTCTTATTGCACACCCGCATCATCACGCAGCCCTCAGCAACTAGTGGCGCGGTAGCAAACCCAAACTCTTCGGCACCGAGCAGTGCTGCTATAATGACATCGCGCCCAGTCTTAAGCTGCCCGTCAACTTGGACAACTATTCGGTCGCGCAAGTCAGACTGAACAAGACTCTGGACAGTTTCCGCTAGCCCGATTTCCCAAGGCTGCCCTGCGTGCTTAATCGAACTTAATGGTGCCGCACCCGTCCCGCCGTCTGCGCCAGAAATCAGTACCACATCAGCGTGCGCCTTGGACACTCCGGCTGCAATAGTGCCTACGCCATATTCTGACACCAACTTGACGTGGACTCTAGCCTCAGGGTTCGCCATCTTGAGGTCGTGGATTAACTGCGCGAGGTCCTCGATTGAGTATATGTCATGGTGTGGTGGGGGTGAAACCAAGTCGATGCCCGGAGTTGAATGACGCGTTCGAGCCACCCAAGGATACACTTTTTCGCCTGGTAGATGCCCACCTTCGCCAGGTTTTGCACCCTGCGCGAGCTTTATCTGGATGTCCGATGCGCTGTTCAGGTATTCGCTCGTCACTCCGAATCTGCCTGAAGCCACCTGCTTAATTCTACTGCGGCGTTCTGGGTCGTAAATACGGTCTGGCTCTTCGCCACCTTCACCTGAATTCGACCGTGCACCTAGCCTATTCATCGCAATGGCTAAAGTTTCATGGGCTTCTCGAGATATAGAACCGAATGACATTGCACCAGTAGAAAAGCGCTTGACAATCTCGGACACTGGCTCAACTTCGTCAACAGAAATGGCACGGCGCCCGAAATCTTTGGCGCTCAGTATCTCAAACATCGAACGAATAGTCATCAGTCTCGATGCGTTATCATCTATTATAGCAGAATACTTTTTGAAAGTGTCATAGTCACGATTTTCTACCGCCTGCTGGAGATAAAATATGCTCTTCGGGTCGAATAAATGCTCCTCGCCAGTCTTTCGCCACTTGTATTCGCCACCAGTCCTCAACTTTTCGTGTGGTTTCGATGTCCACTTCTTCCTGTAGGCCTCTTTATGGCGCATTAAAATCTCGTTCGCGACGTGCCCCAGGTTGATGCCGCCAATTTTCGTCGTCGTCCCAGTGAAGAATTCGTCAACAAGCTCTTTACTCAGCCCTACCGCACCAAAAATCTGTGAGCCACGGTAACTCATTATTGTGGAAATACCCATTTTGCTCATAATCTTCAACACACCATTACCCAGTGCCTTAATCAAATTATCTGTCGCAGTCTGCGCGTCCTGTTCAATCGCATCAGAGTTTGCCAAGAACTCCACTGACTCCATCGCGAGATACGGGTTCACTGCCGCGGCGCCAAAACCAATAAGCAGTGCGATATGGTGAGTCTCACGCACGTCACCCGCCTCCACAATAAGTGAAATGGACGTCCTGGTCTGCATTTTAATCAGGTGATGTTGGACTGCCGAAGTCAATAGGAGTGATGGTATCGGAGCAAATTCACTATCCGCATTACGGTCAGACAGTATTATAATGTTGCACCCGTTCTTGATGGCGTCGTCAACCTCGTCAAAAATCTCGTAAAGCCTCTTACGGAGTGTATCGGTTGGATCGCTTGAATGCGCACGGAACAGCCCACGTATTTTAACACATTTGAAGTCGGTGGACATAGAATCTAAGTCAAAATTGGCACCAACAGCTTCGATAGAGGCAAACTCATCATTATTGAGCACTGGGAACGGCAGGAGGATTTTCTTCGCATGCGTAGCGCTATCTTCAAGTAGATTCGGTTCAGGCCCTATTGCCGAGACTATTGAGGTGACAATTTTTTCGCGAATCGAGTCCAGCGGTGGGTTGGTGACCTGCGCAAAATCCTGCGTGAAATAGTCGAATAACAGCTTCGGGCGCTTCGAGAGCACTGCGATCGGGGTGTCAGTTCCCATGGCACCAAGCGGCTCTTTCCCGGTCTGCGCCATAGGTGTGAGCAACATTTTGACCTCTTCCTCAGTATACCCGAAACTGCGCTGACGTCGGTGAATTGACGCGGAAGGATACTGAATGTGCTCGAGTTTTGGTAGGTCATCAAGGTTAATCGCATTCGTCAACCAGTCCTGATACGGGTGCATACTAGCGAGGGAGTCCTTAATCTCGTCATTCTCCACTATGCGCCCGTTTGTAGTATCGACAAGTAGCATTCTACCAGGTTCCAAACGTCCCTTGCGCACTATTTTCGCCTTGTCAATCGAGTTCAGGACACCCACTTCGGACGCCATCACAACAATCTCGTCAGTCACCCAAAAGCGCCCGGGGCGCAAACCGTTCCGGTCAAGCACACTGCCAATAATCTCGCCGTCAGTCCAGCTCAGGCTCGCAGGACCGTCCCATGGCTCAATTAGCGTGGTGTTATAGTCATAAAACGCTTTCAGCCGACGGTGAAAATCATCTAATGTGTTCGAGTTCCAGTTTTCGTAGGCCTCAGGCACCATCATCAGAACTGAGTGAGGCAGACTGCGCCCAGTGAGCGTCAAAAGTTCAAGCGCCTCATCAAAACTACCGGAATCGGAAGCGCCAGGCGTTAAAATCGGGAAGAGCTCCGAGAAGTTGCCATCCTTTGCTCGAGAAAGGGCATCGCTGCGCAGTTTACCTTGACGAGCGTTGAACCAGTTACGGTTGCCTCGAATAGTGTTGATTTCTCCGTTATGTGCTACCATTCGCAGCGGTTGGGCAAGTTCCCACGAAGGCAGTGTGTTGGTCGAAAACCTGGAGTGCACGAGCGCAATTTTTGCCTTAAAGTTCGCCTGCTGGAGGTCCTTGAAGAACTTCGGGAGCTGCATTGTGGTCAACATCCCCTTATATGTTATCGTTTTACTGCTCAAAGACGCGAAGTAGAGTTTGTGCTGGTTCTGACAAATTTTGCGCACTCTGTAGACCTGCTGATCAAGTTCGGTGCTAGTTTTGCCCGAGGCACTTTTTACAGCCACCTGCACCATTTTTGGCATTGAACGATACGCCGTCGGTCCGAGAATACTGTCGTCAACCTCGATTTCACGCTGCCCCAAGAACTCCACGCCCTCTTTTTTGCACACCTTTTTGAACGCATCAAGGTTCTGCCCACGCTTCAAGAATGCGATTCCCGCAGCGTAAGCACCAGGTTCAGGGAGTGTGACGTCCAGTTTTGCGAACTCGGAGCGCAGGAACTCATCGGGCATACTGAGTAACATTCCAGCACCATCACCAGAGTTGACGTCAGCGCCGACTGCACCGCGGTGGTCCAGATTAACTAGCGCTTCAAACCCCTGCTCAACTATTTGACGAGTGGGCTCTTTTTTCAGGGTAGCAATAAACGCTAGACCACAGTTTTCGTGCTCTTCTCTAGTGTTGTAAAGTCCGTTTGTCATTACTTATCACGAGTATAGCACATTAGTCCCATGCGGTCAAAATTACCGGAGCAGCGTCAGTTACCGCAATGGTGTGTTCGAAATGTGCTCCAAGCGACCCGTCATCCGAACGGATTGTCCAGCCGTCTTGCTCGTCGATATAGATTTCATCAGTCGTCATCAACAACCACGGCTCAATGGCAACTACAAGTCCAGGGCGCAGTTTATATCCCCTGCCGGCAACACCGTCGTTAGGTATGTGTGGGTCCCCGTGCATAATTCTGCCGACTCCATGCCCACCGAATTCAGTGTTGATTAAAAAGCCACGCTCACTGCAGAAGTCGCCAATACTTGCGGAGATGTCGCTTACCCTGTTCCCCACGACCGCAGTGTCTATCCCAATTTGAAGTGCCTCCTGGGTAGTTTGCATTAAGTTGTCAATCTCGGCAGTGCGCAACTTCGGGTCTTCATCCTCGCCAATCAGGATTGAGAATGCCGAGTCAGCGACCCACCCGTTCACTGAGCAGGCAAAATCTAGACTCAAAAGGTCACCGCGCTGGAGTGTGTAGTCAAAAGGCTTACCGTGCAGAACCGCATCGTTCACGCTCGTGCAAATATAGTGCCCGAAAGGTCCCACACCAAATGATGGCTCGTAATCGACATAGCAACTTTTCGCACCACGCTTCGCTATCATACTGTGCACAATTTCGTCAATCTCAAGAAGATTCATACCGTGTTTTACTGTAGAGTTGAGCGCCTGAAGCACTTCGGCAACAAATTTCCCCGCTGGCTTCATCTCTTCAATCTCGCTCTTTGACCTAATCTCTATCATCTACATCCTCTCAATCTGTGCCACTTCAATCGCCTCTTCAAGGCTAAATGCACCAGAATACATTGCCTTCCCGAATATCACGCTGTCTAGCACTCCGCCAAATTCCGCCACCAAATGCTTCAACTGGGCAATATCTTCAAGTTTCGAAACGCCTCCGCTAGCGGTAATCTTCACGTCTGCGTCACATTTCTGCACAAATTCAACAGACCGCGCCAGCAAGTCGACATTCACTCCGCTGAGCGTCCCGTCTTTAGTCACATCAGTGATGACGAACCTTGACGCGCCGTAAGAAAACAACTTGTCCATGCTCTCCCAGATGTTGCCACCGTCTTTTGTCCACCCTCTTGCTGCGAGAGTTTCTCCACGGACGTCTAGGCCTATTGCTAGCACTTCGCGGTGTTTCTCAATCATTTGGCGCGTCCACTCAGGGTTCTCTAGTGCGGCAGTTCCGACGTTCACCCGCGCCGCGCCGCTCTGTATTGCGTGTTCAAGGCTGTTGTCGTCCCTAATCCCACCAGAGCGCTCCACTGAGATACCATATTCACTTAGCAGGCTGGTCACATCATCTAGCACTTCCACATTGTTACCATCGCCGAACGCAGCGTTCAAATCGACAAGATGTACCCACGGCGTCAACTCAGGATACACCAGACGCATCTTCGAAAAGACCTGTATGAATTCGTGCGCTATGTCGAGCGGGGTGCCGTAGTCCGTCTTCGCACTGAGCTCCCCGCGCAGGAGGCGCACGCAACGACCGTCCTGCACGTCAATTGCAGGTAATAAACATAACTGACTCATATTATCACTAGTGTAGCACATTCCTGAGTTCTAATCGCTAGCGCAACACCCCACCGCGCGGTGTGTTCATAGACCCAGCGCAGCGTGGCATAAAGCCAAGGGCAAGCGCGGGCTTGTCCGTCCCATGTCATTCTTGGGCTTGTCCGTCCCATGTCATTCTTGGGCTTGTCCGCCCCATGTCATTCTTGGGCTTGTCCGTCCCATGTCATTCTTGGGCTTGTCCGTCCCATGTCATTCTTGGGCTTGTCCGTCCCATGTCATTCTTGGGCTTGTCCCGAGAATCCACAATGGCGCAGTGTGCACTGGACCCTCGGCATAAAGCCAAGGGTGACATAGGGCGTAAAGCCAAGGGTGACATAGGGCATAAAGCCAAGGGTGACATTTGCTACGCTGGGCGCCATGCGAATGAAGTTAGTGCTATACTATAAGTATTAGAGAGCAACTAGACGAGTTAAGGCGCAAGTATAAGCAAATACTTGGCGTGATTGAGTATGACGCAAAGAAAAAGAAGCTCGATGAACTTCAGGCGCAGCTCAATGCACCTGATGTGTGGGACACACCAGACGTCGCGCAGAAACTCGGGCAGCAGTTGAGTACATTAAAACTTGCACTTTCTCAAGTAGACAGCCTCAGGAGTGGGATTTCCAATGTCGAAGTATACGGCGAAATGATTGAGGAGTTGAAGATGTCCGGCGGCGCGGAGTCAGAAATAGTAGAGATGCAGAAGGATTGTCAAACTGAGCTGGACACGCTACGCAAGATTGCTGACGCACTAGAGATTCAGACGCTACTTAACCAGAAGTTTGACCAGCGGGGCGCGATAATTAGTATTCGATCGGGTGCAGGAGGGGTCGATGCGGCAGACTGGGCCGAGATGTTACTCAGGATGTATCAGCGTTATTTCGAGCAGAACCAGATACCATTCAAAGTCGATGACATTTCGTATTCCGAAGAGGCTGGCATCAAAAGTGCAACTGTTGAGATTGATTCGCCCTACGCTTTCGGCAAGTTGGCAACGGAGGCGGGGACCCACAGACTGGTCAGAATCAGCCCATTCAATGCGCAAAGTAAACGCCAGACGAGTTTTGCTGCAGTTGAAGTCATACCGCTAATCGAGTCGACCGATGAAATCGCGATCCCTGACACCGACATTAAAATTGACGTCTTTCGCGCATCTGGACCTGGTGGTCAATGCGTAAATACTACTGACTCGGCTGTGAGGATAACCCACCTGCCAACAAATACCGTTGTGTCAATGCAGAACGAGAAGTCACAGATCCAGAACCGTGCGGCCGCGATGAGAGTGCTACAGTCGCGTCTACTACTGATTAAACAGGCAGAGGAGGCAGCGCAGAAGAAGGAACTTGCAGGGAATATTACCGCGTCCTGGGGTGACCAAATTCGCAACTATGTGCTACACCCGTATCAAATGGTCAAGGATCTGCGCACGCTTGTCCAGACGGCGCAAACTGCAGCAGTGCTAAACGGTGACCTCGAACAATTCATCGACGCCGGGGTCCGCTGGAGGGCAAAGGGTGCGCAATAATGGGTGGGTATGCCGTAAAATCGCGGTGCACTTTCATGCTATCTGCTAGTTGAACCTATACCTTGAGCAGTTCCCGCACCTGGTGCTGGACAAGTTCCTCGAGGCACACTAACCTCTCCTCGGGCAGGTTATGCTCCGGGTGCCTTACGAACTTAAAGTCAATGAGCTTCTCGACGTTCTTGATGTCGTCCGCTGTAGAGAACTTCTTCGCAGTGACTACAAAGTCGTCGTATGCCTTGGGGAGGCGTTCACTCATAAACTCTCGCCAGTTTTCTAAATCATCGGACATACCGCTCCACAGCAGGGACAATCCGTTGTCAAAAATCGGTGCTGGCTTGATGATCTTGTTCTTGTGGCTATCAATGAGCACACCGAAGTTGCCGAAGTGGCGGTCCTCATTAATAATTATGGCGTCTAGAATTAGCAGGTTACTCAAACTCTTCTCAAAGGACATATCGGTTCCGACTAGTTCGTTCTCCTCGTCGAGTTGTTTATAAAACTCGAGCACACCTTCCATACCGCCATGCTTCACCAGACGTCCGATAGAGATGTATGAGAGGTCAATATTTGTCCAGAGCTTGCAGACACTACAGATTTGCTCCTTCCAGAGCTCCAAATCATACTCAGTGCTGTTGTAGCCTAGTGCCCTAGCAATCTGACTAGCATAATACTCACTGTAGGGTTCATTACCTGCGTTGGCGAATCCTGAAGTGCCACCCTTGTAGAGGTATGTATCACCGTCAATTTTTCTCCACGCCTTTGGGAGCATACCCCCAGTTGTGAACTCGGGGCTCGTTGTTGTGCCAGGGTGCGAGAAACTTCCTATACCATTGAACGCAATCTCCGATATGAAGTCAGTGAATTTGTTCTCATACAGGTTACAGTTACTAAAAGGTTCAGAAAACCCCTCGGGAGCAATCCAAAAACTATCATTTAGCGACATTCCAAAGCAGATGTCAATCACCGACTGTGTATGCTTAAGGTTGAGCCCCACTTTTGACAGGAAATTGTCAACATACGCCCTGTTCTTAGGGATTGTCCGCTTGCGAATCCACTTCTCTAGCCCGACGTCGGTAAGCTCTAAGTCAAGCGGTAGGCGCCACTTGTTCTCGTCATAGACTTTCTCGATGTGGCAGACGAAATTGCCCTCATTGTTCTTCGAAGGTGTGTACTCGAGGAGGTCAAAGTCATAGACCTTGAGCGTTCGCGTAATCGGTTCAGTTTGCGTCATAGTCACAGTATAGCACAGTTGGCAGCGGGTTGTGCTATACTAGTGCTGAATGTTTGAGGTTAATGAAGTTGCACTAGAGTTAGGGCGCTTATTTAAGGATGCTGGGTTCGAATTAGCCCTCGTCGGTGGCTCTGTGCGCGATGTAATTCTGCAAAGGGAGAGTGATGATCTGGACTTCACGACAAACGCAGAACCTGAACAAACTCTAAGAGTTCTACGCCCGTTCGTAGATGACATCTGGGATATAGGCAAAAAATTCGGCACTATTGGCGGCAACAAGACGGCGAACGGTGAGACTGTGAAAATCGAAATCACTACTTACCGCACAGATGAATACGACCCCGAGTCACGCAAACCTCTTGTGAAGTATGGAAAAACTATTGAGTCCGATTTGTCAAGGCGTGACTTTACCGTGAACTCTATTGCGCTGCGACTGCCCGAACTTGAGTTAGTCGACCCCTTCAACGGTATTTCAGACATTGCCCAGCAGATTCTACGCACCCCGATTGAGCCAGAGAAATCGTTCGATGATGACCCACTACGGATGATGAGAGCAGTCCGGTTCATTTCCACACTCGGCTTCTCAATTGAGACTGAGACAGCAAGCGCAATCTTGAAGATGGCGAATAGACTTGAAATAGTCTCTAAGGAGCGTATCCGTGATGAATTCTGCAAACTGTTGATGGGTGACGACCCCGCGCGTGGCATCGAAGAGATGATTGGGTTCGGCCTGAATGACTTCGTTATCCCGGAACTTGAGGAACTTAAAATGGAAATTGACCCTGCGCACCACCATAAAGATGTTTACGACCACAGCCTTAAAGTCCTACAAAACGCAATCTCACTAGAGGAGAAGTATCTCGGAGGCAAAGATTTGACGATGCGGCTGACTGCACTTCTGCATGACATCGGGAAACCAGTGACTAGGAAATTCGAGAGTGGGAATAAAGTGTCGTTCCGCCTCCACGACGTTGTGGGCGCCAAAATCGCCAAGAGCAGACTGCAAACACTGAAATTCGACAAGCAGACAATTAGTTCAGTAGAGAAACTTATCGAGCTCCATATGCGCTTCTACGGCTACGGCGACGTAAAGTGGACCGACTCCGCAGTGCGCAGGTATGTGGTAGATGCAGGTGATGAGTTGGCTAGACTACACGTTTTGACTCGGAGCGACGTCACGACCAAGAACGCCAACAAAGCGAACCGGCTGGCGAACGCGTATGATGACATAGAGGAGCGTATCGTCAAAATAAAAGAGCAGGAACAGTTCGAAAAAATCCGCCCCGACCTCGACGGTAATGAAATCAAGACCCTCCTCAATATCGACCAGGATAACCCAAAGGAGCGGTGGAAAATTGGCAAGGCGTATAAATATATGCTAAGCTACCGTATAGAAAACGGCCCTGTCAGCAAGGAGCAGGCGGCAGAAATACTACTACACTGGGCAAAGGAGAACTTACCCTAGCACGCTCCTTAACTTCTCCAGCGTTTGCGAAAAATGCTTCTCGCGCCCGTGCGCAGTCGGATTGTAATAATGTGTGCCCAGTAGTTCGTCTGGGAGATACTGCTGCTTCACGAAATGACCAGGAAAGTCATGAGCATATTTATAGTCTAGACCGTGCCCAATCGTCTTGCTGCCCGAATAATGTGCATCGCGCAAGTGTTTTGGCACCGTGCCGTCTTTCCCAGACTTGACATCTAGGACTGCTTGACCGATCGCTAGTGTAACTGCATTAGACTTTGGCGCCAACGCTATGTGAATCACCGCTTGCGCAAGGATCAACTGCGCCTCAGGGAACCCGATTCGTTCTACTGCCTGCGCCGCAGATGTGGCAACAACAAGGGCTAGTGGGTCCGCCATGGCGACCTCTTCAGACGCGGCAATCATAATCCTCCTGGCGATAAACCGCGGGTCCTCCCCCGCCACAATCATCCTCGCCAAATAGTGCAAGCTCGCGTCGACGTCAGACCCACGCATCGACTTGATGAACGCCGACGTGATGTCATAATGCTGGTCGCCTGCACGGTCATACTTAATATACGCGATGTCGAGCGCCTGTTCAAGTGTCTTCACAGTAATCTTCTTGTTTACGCCGGCGGCTGCCTCGAGAATAGTCAATGTTTTCCTGGCATCATGGCCTGACAGTTTGACTAGCATATCCTTAGCGTCATCATCAATGCTCACCTTCGAGTTGAGCCCGTCCGTAGATTTTAATGCTCGCTGAATCAGTTTCTCTATATCATCAGGTGAAAGTGGCTCGAGCGTCAGCATTATCGAACGCGAAAGGAGCGGACTGATTACGGAGAAATACGGGTTCTCAGTCGTCGCGGCAACCAGTATTATGAAGCGGTTCTCAACAGAAGGCAGTAGGGCATCTTGCTGCGCCTTTGAGAAACGGTGCACCTCATCTATAAATAGCACTGTCTCGACGCCTTCATGTGCCAGTCGAGATTTCGCCTCTTCGACAACTTGCCGAACTTCCTTGACACCAGCGGACACTGCGGAAAGTTCCACAAAGTGACGCTTACTGTTCTTCGATATCAGATACGCCAGAGTAGTTTTTCCACACCCCGCAGGACCCCAAAGAATCACAGACCCTGGAACACTTATTGCGGACCCCGACGGGTCAATCAACCTCCTAAGCGGACTACCCTTCTTTAACAGCGCTTCCTGCCCCAGCACATCCTCAACCCTCTGCGGGCGCATTCTGACTGCAAGCGGCAAATGTTGTGTGGAATTCATACTACCCCCCAGTTCAGACTAGCGTACTGTAATTCGCATTATATACTATACTCATTTTGCTCACCTGTCTCGATATTCTTCAGCTGTAGTTTATCGTCGTCCCCAATAAAAAGCACGAACCTGACCCCTCTCCTCGCCGCGAAGTCGATTTGCTTGCCGAACTTGTTTGAATTAGGGCACACGAAAGATGTCACACCGCTCGCACGCAACTTGGCGCAAACATAATTAGAAGACGGGCGCGATGTCTCGTCGTTAACTATCACCATTATAGCACTTTCACCATCCGCAGTAGTGTTCAACTTCTCAGAATCACTCAGCAAGGAGAACAGCCTGCTCACACCGATAGACATACCGACCCCTGGATACTGATTTTTGCCATCAAAACTGCTCGTCAAGTTTGCATACCGCCCACCTGATGCCACAGACCCGTAGTTCTCAAGCCCATCTAAAAATGTCTCGAACACCGACCCAGTATAATAGTCGAGCCCACGTGTAATCTTCAGGTCAGCCACACATTTGACGTCATACTCAGACATATTCACACTCTCGAGTAGATAGACCAGTTCGGAAAGACCAGTTTTTGCCAGATCACTCCTCTCGGCAAGTTCCATAATGAGTGAGTTATCTTGAAGTTCATCAACTGTCGTGGCACGGATTTTCGCGATGCTGATGCACTTTCGAGCGTTTTCCTCAGTCTCACCAGCCGCCAAAAGCTCTTCTACTGCCGCAGCGTCACCGATTTTGTCCAGCTTGTCCATAATCTGCAGTGCTTTAGGATAGTCCTTCACGCCAAGCGCTTCGTAGCACCCTTGAAGTAGTTTGCGGTTGTTGATGTGAATTGTCGCCGCCGGTGCACCTTGAGATTCCAGTTGTTTTAGCGCAAAGCCTACTGCCTCAACAATCTCGAGGTCATTGAACATGGGCAGCGCCTGCATCTCAGTCTGTCCGTTTTCGCATTTTGCAACGATGTCCACGTCAGCCTGATAGAATTCGCGGAACCGACCTGCTTGCGGACGCTCACCCCTCCAGACCTTACCGATTGAACTCCTGCGAAAAGGGAACTTCAGGTGGCCCGCATTTTCCACGACATACCGCGCGAAGGGGACCGTCAAGTCGAAGTGAAGCCCTAGCCGTTTGCTTGACGAGTTGCCGTCCTTTTCCTCCTGGAGCCTACTTAACACATACACTTCTTTCGAGGTTTCGCCCTTTGCCATCAGAGTGTCCAGAGGTTCAACGCATCGGTGGTCCACGGTGTCAAACCCAAACAGAGCGTAGGTGGCACGAATGCTTCTTACGATTGCATCGAACTGTACTTGCTCGTCAGGAATGAGTTCCATGAACCCCGACAATGATGACTTTCTAGACATACTACTAGTGTAGCACAAAGTCACGCCGAGTTAATTATGCCTCAGTGCGTGAACTTATCACTGCTTCAAGTATCCTACCAAACAGATAAGCAATGCCTGCAACAATGATGACACTCATAGTCACATCTGACAAGAAGTGGCACCCGTAAACCATACGTCCGAGGGCGGTAAACACTCCACCCAGAATGACCAAGCCAATTGTCACACGGCGAAGGAGCAGGTTCTTGGGGTCGACGAAATACACGAAGAATGCCGAAGTCCAGAAACACGCGGTGTGCCCTGATGGGAAGGACTTGTTACCCGTGAAGAAGTTGATTTGCCACCACGGTGTGTACGCAATGCCGTCTTTCCCGTTGAACTCCCCGCCAAACACTTGATACGGCCTAGCGCGACCGAAAAGTGGCTTGATGAACTCGTCAACTAAATATGTTTCCGTTATGAGCGCAAATGCAGTCCCAAGCAATGCCACGATCAGCAGTTGTTTTAGGCGCTTCTCAGAAACCCTGCTCAGCCAGATGTATGAGAGAATTGCCAGCAGCAAGAACACTATTAGAGTTACAGTCATTTGCTCAGTCTTAGTGAACAACGGATTTCCCGCGACATCATTATTCGAGGACGGGAACCCTATCTTCTTGCCTGAATTGAGGTTCTTCTGGATGATATAATACTCGTCTAGATCCTGACCTGCCTCGACGAATACGACAGCGAAACCATAAATCGTGCAAGCGATGACCCCAGCAACCTTAGTCACATTGTTAAAAAATGGCATCCTGATGAAAAAGGCCGCCGCAATTGGTGCCAACAAGAAAAGGAGTAGCCCGTAGGGAATCATGAAGAATATCTGCACGATTGCTGGGAAGAACGCGTCCTGATTTACTACGGCTTGCGCAATCTGGAAGTCAAAAAAGGTGCCAGTCAGCATTAAGAATGCGAGAATGGCAGCGCACACGATGACCTTGTGTTGACTGATTTTGGAGATGATTGACATATTATTTTCCTTTCGTTATTTCTTCACCGGGTAGTCAGGTTTGTTTCCATCCTTCGGTAAAATGTAGCTGTTCGGGTGATCTACAACCCGTTGCACTGTCGCGTCAGGCTGATACAGTGGCTTGCCATCCGCACTCATCATTGGCACTAACTCGGTCTCAATCGACTGCACCTTGCCTTGCGTTTTGTCGAACTTTATCTTAGTGTGGCTCAAGTCTAATCCGCCAGCACGACCCTGCACAATTCCGCGCGTTTTCTGCTCAATCTGACCATTATTGAGCACTCCGGTGGTATAAGTGTAGTTATAAGCGTAATGTGTGTGCGCAGTGATCAGCGAGTCAATATTAGCGTCCTTCGACTGGATTAACTCTCTCAACGGCGTGTCAAAACTACGAGTCTTCACATCCTTGTCCTTGCACTTCTTGTCTAGCGTTGCGCCAATGTTCCCGCGGTCGTATTCCTTATTATATCTGCACATTTCCAGGCGTCGCTCATTCACCACTTCATCTAGATCCTTGCCATATGAGCCATCGTGGACTAATGCGACCACAACATCTGCCGCCTTGTCACTCTTCAACTTGTCGGCAACCTTTTCGACTGGCTTCACATAATTCGACTCAATGTCATACCGCTTCATAACCCAGTTATCGTAGAACTGCTCTATTGTCTGCGGTTTTGTTGCCACTTTATAGTTGTCACTCGAGTCAAGCTCACCAAGATCCACACTCCCACCTTCATGCCCGACCGTCGCACCCACGAACGCTACTTTAACACCCGCAGCGGTAGGCACTACGCAGGCGTCGCCAAACGGTTGGTCCGCATCTGCCACACCTTTGCGCTTGAAATTGCTCGACAGCCCGTAGTTGCGCCCATCATTTTTCGCGAGCACTCCAGTTTTGGCGTCAAGTCCCACTTTAGCGCCGTAAAACCCTGTGCTGGTATAAGGTTTTTCTGCTTGCTGCGCGTTGAACACCTCATCGTCCCCGCCGTCACCGTCGTCAAACTTGAGGTCATGGTTCCCCACGGTCCCACACTGCAGACCTGCCGCAATCAGACCCTTCGCAAATGCCTGCTCCGACGCGTTTGTAAAATTGCCCTGTCGGTTGTCCCCCGCACTAACAAACATCACATTATCCTGCGTCTGCTTGAACTGCTTTATTGCACCCGCGACGACTGCTGCGCCAGGAACATTGATCAAAATATGACCCTGCGTAGTGTAGTCCCCAGCCTCATAAGCATCCACTGACTGCACCCCGGACTTGACTGCGCCGTGAAAATCATTAATCGCATAGATGTTCAATTCGACCACACTATCATCAGCGCCCACTGCCTGCGCAATGCCTGGTCTAATCGCAGTTATACATAATAACATAGCCACGGCAGCGACACATGATGTCACAACAGACTTTACACATAATACAGGTTTTCTCATATCTACATTATATCAAGGTGTAGGACAAAATGGTGCAGTTTTTTTGAGTTCGTGGCCTTATATTTATCAGCAAAACCCGCGAAACGCCCTAAACTACAGGACTAACTCAAAGTTGCGGTGTAGTGATACGATTATAGGCTCTTTAGCCAAGTGTCAATCAACGTCAGCCCCTGCTCCCCCGACTTCTCGGGGTGAAACTGCGTGGAAAATAGGCAGTCCCTCGAGATTGCAGAAATAAATGTGTCGTTCTCATGCGTTGTCTCACACACCAGGTCGGCGTCGAGCACAGATATGTCATTCTGATGTGGTGCGTAGGAGTGCACGAAATAGTAGTCACCGTCGATCACGCGGGACACTGAACTTGCACACGCTAATTTGGTTCGATCGCACGGCTTCGCCTGCGCTCTCATTACGCCCCTCGCCTGCGGCTCAAACACACTCCGCTCGCTTAACGCCGCCGAATGAATCGGACGGCCGCTCGTTACGCTGGGCAATTTGGTCGTCGCCTTGACGCTATTCCAGCCCATATGCGGCACGATTTTGGCATGCAGCTGAGTGACGTCGGCGGAGTATAACCCTAAACCTGGCGTTACTTCGGAGGTGTTGCCGTCGTCGAAATGTTTTGGAGAGGTGCTTGCTACGCAGACTTGGTTCGATCGCTCTGTGCCCTCATTGCTCGGTTCCTTACTTGGCAGTTCGTCGCTGGACCTGAACAGGACCTGGTGCCCAACGCATATACCGAACACTGGCAGTCCACGCTGCGCACGCGTTAAGATAACTTCATCCCCACGAAACTTAGTCAGCCCTTCCATACAGGCTTTGAATGCACCTACACCTGGAACTACTAGGCACTTAGAGTTGATTGCGTCGTCGTAGTCTGAGGAGATGCTAACATTCGCGCCAATATGTTCAAACGCTCGTTGCACACTTCGAATATTTCCGTAGCCGTAGTCAAAAATTACTACATCTTTCAGCAACTAGCGCCTCCTAATGCGCACCTCAAATGACAGCCAAGAATTATAGTGTTACACATTTTCACCTCGCTAATTATGACAATTCCTCAATGTTAACATCTTTGAATGTGATAATGTGCGCGTGCTTGATGCGTCGCTCTGCGCGGTTCAGGTCCCACACCCAGGCGTCGTCAAGTGTTACTTCAAAATACACATCATTGTTCTGGTTCTTGACGACAAGGTTGACCTCGTTCGCCAGATAATACCGGCGCTCAGTTTCAACGCTGTAACGGAATGAACTCGCAAGGCGGTTATACTCCTTGTGTATCTCTAGTTCAGCGTCCTCAAGCATTATGCATTTGGCTTCTTGCCGTGATTCGCGCTCTTCTTCTTGCGGTCGCGCCGCAGTCTTCCACGTTTACTCATCATTCACTCCTTCCTTAAGAACTAACATACCGATCTCCTTTGCCTAGCCTTGCCGACGGGTTAAGCAGCAACTGTGCCTCAACCTCATGCGGGTCGTAGCCACTGTCGGCACCACGGGGGCGGCGTTTCTCCTCGAAGCGGCGGTTGTCAATTGGCTCGAAGAGTTGCTTCTTGCCGACTTGTCCGAGCTCAAGACTCTTGCGTCCGTGCTGGAGCCTCTTGTTCGCAATCCTGCGCCACTTCTCTGCCACATCTGCACCGAGAGTTTTTGCCACCGACGCCTCAAACGCACCAGGATGAACTAGCGCGATGAGCCCTGCGACATGCCCAAATCCAAGCGAGGTCACCATGGCAGCCTTGATTGGTTGGACTTGCCCGAGATTAAGTGGTTCCCGTAGCCAAACTATCGGATCATGCTCCTTGAACTCGTCCCCAACGCAGTCTAGTGCCCTGTTCGCAGGAATCAAGCCTGAGCGGAAGAGCTGACAAAGACCATTGACTTGGAAAACTGCCGCACCGCCTTTCGCATGCCCTGTCACAGTCTTCTGCGAGATAACGAACAACGGGTTGCCCTTTTCGCGCCCTATCGCTTCAAATAACCGAGTGTATAACTCTGACTCGTTCGGATCGTTAGCATTAGTCGACGTGTCATGCTTCGAAACCACAGAAACTTCATCCGCGGTCACCCCGAGAGCGTTAAGTCGCTTATTCAGCACTGAGTCACGGCCACCACGGGCTGCACCAAGCGCACCGAGCCCTGGAGCTGGAATTGAAGTGTGTGCCCCGTCCGCAAATGAACGAACATACCCAATTACACCGAGTACTGGTAGCCCTAACTTTAACGCAATGTCACCGCGTGTGATTAGTACAGTTCCACCGCCCTCGGACTCAACGAAACCACCACGACGCTTGTCATTTGCCCGCGAGACAAACCGCTCGTTAATCCCCTTGTCTAGCAAATCTTGAGTCTTGGCAGTAGCATTCATGTCCCCGAACCCAGTGATCGACTCAATCGAAATGTCATCAATCGCGCCGGCAACAACGAAGTCAGCCTTTCCGCAGTCAATCTTGTCAACAGCGTCCTCAATCGACACTGCGGCAGTCGCGCAAGCACCAACAGGATGAACCATAACACCATATCCGCCAACATAACTCTGCATGACATGTGCTGCAATGACATTAGGCAACGCTTCCTGCAGTATATCACTCGGTCTGTCCTCGCCGAGGAACCCGTCAACGAACAGTTTGCGCATCGAGTCAGTCCCACCAATTCCTGTCCCTTGAGTTGAACCGACGTCTGACGGATGGACCGCTTTAAGCAGTTCTGCTGGAGAGAAGCCCGATGACAGGAACGCGTCAACCGTAGCGACAAGATTCCATATCGCCAACCTGTCGACCGACTCAATCATCGAAGCTGGGATGCCCCATTTCGCAGGGTCAAACTCAGTCGGCAACTGTCCACCAACCAGTCGGGTCATAGCAGCCTTACGCGGAACACGCGCCTTCGCGCCCTTGAGTTTCGTCACAATATACTCGTCATTCTCGGCGTCATATTCAACAATGGTCTTCTCCTCGTCAATCGCCTTGAAACTGTTCGCCAACTCTAGTGTAGCAACTGAGAACGAAATGTCACGGTCTAGGAACACTGCCGCATCATTTTCCGTCGCTAAGTCGTCAATCCACGCAGGCGCGTCATCCACGTATTGTCGCACACCGCTTCTGGCTGCCACTTCATCGCGGAACTTGCTGTATATCTCGGACTCATCTATGAAAGTGTCGCTCGAGTCATACCAACCAGCCTTCGGAGTGTCTGCCCAGTGGACAAGATTCATCATCCACGCTAGTTCTAGCACTCCAGCAGGTGTCAAATCAACGCTACCGTCTGACTTTATACCGTGCTCAGCCTCAAAACGCGTGCGCCCTGACCCCCAAGGCCCAATCTCACCAATGCCAACAATCACCCGCATATCTTCAGGCTTCATACTGACATTAGCCCAATCTGACGCGTAGAAATCTGGAAGTGCAACCTCAACAGGAGAAGGCAGTGCAACATTTTTGACCACTTGCGCAGTATCCGTCGCCACGACCTTATCTGCCGCATTTGCCTGCATTGATGCAAGTGCTTCTTTCTTGAGCGCCACCAAATCGATTGAGGATCCCAACCCACCCGTTAAGTCAGCATCAATCGGGGCAGTTTTCGCCTCTTCACGAGCCACTGGTGTGCAGAGCTTGAGCAGTTCATCGGCAATTTCAGGTGTTGAATACGTCCGGACACCCTTATTTTCAACCGCAGCGACCATAGGATCATTACCACCCATTAGCGAAGTTCCACGAACCCACCCAATCTTCGGATGCGCTAGAGTTACATTACGGCTCCACCGTTTCTCCACGCCCCACTTCTTCTCAATTGCGTCGAAGGCAGCTTTAACCTCACCATACGCACCGTCACCACCGAAAATTCCGCGGTTTGGCGAGCCAGGCAACACCACATGAAGTTTGCGGTTTATGTCCTCCTCCACGCCGATCGCACTCAGTTTGGCAATCATACGCTCGACGGACCAAAGTAGTAGGCGCGTCTCCATTTCAGCTTCACTACCAGCGTCCGCCATAGACCCACGGACTGACGGCGCAGCGAACGGGAACAGCAGCGTTGGCACCATTTCAGGCTTCAAAATCTTCGTCGTCGCGCCCACAGTCTCCTTGACATCCCTACCGACCCAGTCGATGAAGGCATCCACATCGCGGTAACTACTCAAATTGGCAGGAACTAGCCATAGCTCCGAGTTCGAAGTGCCATGCTTGCGATACAACTCTTTGGCGAAATCGAGGCGCTTTGCATTAACCGAAGATGCTGTAATTATCACTGTGGCGCCACCTTCAAGCAGTTTTCCAGCCACTGCACCCGCAATTGAGTTCGGAGCCGCACCCGTCACCACTGCGATGTCATTAAGATACGGTAAACTCTCAACACTAGGTGTAACTGACGCATCAGCAGCAATTTTCAGGAACTTGTCCTTCAGGATTGTGTCACCTTTCATCTCCGAGCGGTGTGCCCAGTATTTCGCCTGCTCAGCGACTACTTTTCCTGCACCGATGAAATTATACTCACCAGTAGACGGTGTCTCCTTATCCTTGCCAAAATGCCCATTAACGAACAATCGTGCCAAATCTTCGCGAGCACTTGCCCACCTGTCATTAAGCTGAACCACTTTCTTCTCGTTGAACGTCGGCATCACGCGTTTGAACCAATCATCACCGAGCTCGGCAGCAACAGCATCAACTACTGCCTGATTTTCAGTCATAGCATCATCGGACTCAACGACCTCAGGCACAATCAAGCCCAACTGACTCAACACATTTCGTGCAGTAGACGCCAATATCCCCTTCTCACCGGTAATCGACTCCGCAAAGGCATTTAGTGCCTCCGAATCAACCATCGAGCCGCCACCTTGAGCACCCGACCCCTGAAGACTGACCGCGACACCACGCCGAGTGGCGATAGATGCAACTGCCGAATCAATCAGTGCGTCCACTTCTGAGGCGGAAGACGGCGAACTCGGACTCAAAATCGCAAGGTCACCACCGCGCATCGAGGCACCTTCACGCGTCCCGAGCAGTATCTCAATCGTCACGAAATCAACCCACCCTTGACCTAAGCCCCAGGCAGACGTAACGCGATCAGCAATCTTACCTTGCTTCGAGCCAGCAGCACCGAAGAGTTTCCGGATATTACTCCGCACGATTTCACCGAGCACAGTGCCAAATGGTTTATAATTCGGCGCCATCTTGTCAACAGTCTTGTAGAGCGCAGATACAGGTGCCTCGGCAGCAGAATCAATTGACGCCAACCCAAGCTCAGCGGACATATCCATCAACATCTGATTCCTGCGTGAAGACACCCCATTGGTCAGAGTTTCCGCATTGTCGTTCGGTCCGATTTGCTCAGGCAGCAACTTATTCGAATACGCGAAAAGTGCCGAAATAGCGTCTGACGCCTTGAACGGAACGTCCTCTGCAGCCGCACCACTAGTAGACACAGGGGCAGCAACAGGGGCAGCCTCAGCCTTTGGACTAGTTTCCTGTGCCACAGGTGCACTGCTTTGCCCCACCGCCGACGCAGACTGCGCGCCTTCGGACGAAACTGCCTCGTCGTCGTCTTCATCAAGCATCACTGCGGGGTCGTCATCTTCAAAGAATACTCTCTGCTCATCGCGCTGAATATTGTGAACCAGCACACTTTCTTTCTGGTATTCCTCAAGCTGAAGTGTTTTTGATGCAAGCCCAGTCAGTGTCGGAGAATTCTTCAACCCCACCTCGACAAAGTGCTCAACGCCAATTTTCTCGCTCTTGAACAGCAAATCTTGAGTTTCAATCCATCGCACAGGTGACGCAAACTGCCAACAAAGCAGTTCAACGAGCAACAGACGACCAAGTTTCATGTGGTCCGACGAGTAAGAACTCCAGTTTTTGACTACATCTTGCATCGCCTCGCTAGGCACAACTTCGAGTATAGAGTTAACGAAATCGAGTGAAAATTCGAAACTGCGAGCGACAAGGTTAGGAATATACTTCCCGACAAGAGCATCGTAATTGATGTCTTGCGGTAGTAGTTTCATCAATTTGTCACGGAAATCAGGAACGCCGTCTCGCAGAACTGAGGAGTGGAATGGGACGTCAATACCAGGAACATACATGAATGCACCACGCCCACCATGAATCTCAACTAGGCGCTCGGACTCCTTTTTCAACGCTTTGAGACCGACAATCGTGCCTGCCACGGCATATTGTTGACCACTCAAGTTGAAGTTAACGATCTCAAGGAACTCGCCTGAAGACTCGGACACTGACTTGACATAGTCCTTGACCTGCGCGTCAGAAATACCGAACTGGTTCGGACGCAATGCCCCCATTAAATAGTTCGAGCGACCACGAGCATCACGCGGAACTAGGCTGTGCATTGCTGAACCACGCGCAAAGACTAATTCGATCACAGTTTCTAGCGGAATTACGTTGCCATAACTAGACAATGCGACATACTCACCAAGAGAATGACCAGCGAAATACCCACCTTCAGTACAAGAACCAGACTCACGCAGTCTTGCAGTTTGAGCCATACCGACGACAGCAAGCGACACCTGTGTAAACTGCGTCAAGTTCAGCAAGCCGTCTGGATGGAAATATTTCACGCCATTGGCATTTATCCTAGTCGGGTTGTTCTTAACGATTGAGATGATTGAGAAGCCGAGAACCTTGCGTGTATGCTTGTCGGCGCGCTCCCAAATAGCCTTAGCCGCTGGTGAGACTTGCATTTCGTCAAGAGTCATACCCTGCTGTTGGATGCCCTGCCCTGGATAGCAGTATGCCACTTTTTCAGGCTCAGTTGCCGCAGTGAATTTAGCCGCGAGCACTCCGTTAATCTTGGCAGCGCACTCGAGTATCAGACCGCCGTTGCGTATCTTCCCAGTGCGTTCGAGACTCAACTCGACTTCATCATTCAGGTTCGTCGGTGAATACCACTGGACTGTCCAGCCCGAGATTTTATACCCATTACCGTCACTAGCCTTCGCTTGTATCAAGTGTTGGGCGACAGCACTCAGCCACATACCATGGACAATTGGCCCCACCAGCCCTGCCACTTTCGCAGCGTTTGTTGAGGTGTGAATAGGGTTATAGTCGCCAGAAATCCGAGCAAACGGCGTCATATTCTCAGGTGCCTTAACTTTTGCGATGCGCAGTAGTCGACGTTTTGTGGGAAGTATCTCCACGCTAGGGTCCCCAGAAATCAGCTCGGGGTGTAGAATTGAAAACTTCCCGCCTGCCTCGGCGGGTGCATCTGGAATATCGTTCCCGTATGCGCGACCTTGAATTGCGAACCTCTCGCGGAACCTAATCGCAATCTGCTCTTTCTCGGAGTCTTCGCCGGAATCTACAGTCACTACGACGCGCACATCAACAATTCTGCCAGACACCGACTCCTTTATTGAGTCTGCCCATGCATACGCGTTAAGTTTCTTGCCAATCAAGTCATCGAGTTTCAGCACGCAGTCTACAGTATGGTCAAGGTGCACTGCGTTCAAAAGCCCCTCAATCACGGGATAATTCGGCCGACCGTTAAGGTTGATCAGCGCGGAACCGAGTGCGGCATATATTGGTGGCCAGCACGTGCCTAGAAGAGCGTCTGGAACGTAATTTGAACAGGTAAAGTCAGTCTGCTTGTCATTGAGCAGTGCCTCGCCAGTGACTAATTTATGCTCAATACCAAGGTTTAACGGGGCGTGGAAGGTGAACTTGGTCCGACCGAACTCCGGAATGTCGAACTTGACGCCGCCGATAACATTCTGCTGCACCTTTTGCATCACTGGCAGCCCTTCGACATAGTCACCCGACGCCATAATTGAGCCTTTACCTGCCGTGTCCGCAAGCATAGCAAACATCGAGTCGCCCAACTTATCCTCATCGACGACTGGCACACCGCCATTATACGAATCTAACGTGACTAGCAGTGGTATATTTAGTTGGCGCACTGTGTGGAAGCGCGTTGGATCAGTAGTATTGTCCCAATATGTGTCGAGTTTAATGCATAAGTCAAACTGTCCGTTGCCATTGTCTACTAGGTCAAATTGTGACTCCGATAAAAAGTTAGCGGGGTTGTTGATTAAATGCCCAGTCCACGAGATGAACTTAGTAGACTTGATGAAGTCCGCTGCCGAGAGTGCTACACCACCGTCATTGGTCGCATAACGAGAGAATGACTGGATTTTCGCATTACCGTCAAGCTTCAACTTATCGACAACTTCCGCCTCGAAGCGCCCCAATAATTCAGCAATCGGCTCGTCAATCTTATCTATGCCAGCAACTGACACTGGACCTGGTATTATTCTGCAACTCGATGCCTTATAGCGCTTGTCATGTGACTGCCAAAGTGAATCTGACCCCCACCATTTGAACAATTCGGAGTCAATTACAGGAACGAAAGGCACTGGTTTAGGATGTTTACGGCAAACTTCAACAAAATACGCCTCGTCAACTCCAGTCAAGCGGTTTGTGCACGCCTTCGGGTAGTTCGCTTTAATTTTGTTCAACACTTCAATAAAGTCAACTACAGACTTGACATCTGGGAATAGCGTCGCAAACTCTCCGTTGTCCTGCTCAATATTACGTGCCTCCGCGCGGTGCACAAGGTCGAGGAATCGGTCTAGCCACGACTCTTCAGCATCACCAGTCTTGATGTCATCCTCAGTGAAACAGAGTGACGCGAAACGCTCCAGTGACTCGAAATAGGTCATCTTGCCCAGGTCGCCGAAATACGGTTTTGCAGTCTTGTTTAGCACTTCGATAATCTCAGCACGGTTAGTATTCAGCAAGTCGTGGTTCTCGTTCACCTTCAAAATGTATCGCGCCGCAGCAGCCGAGTCATTGTCAATCTCGTAAATGTCTGCGAGCAGGTGGCTCAATGAAGATGTCATACCGCCCTTCGACTTCGTAGCACCGACCCAACCACCGTCATCATTAATCGAGATGCCAGGTGTCTTCACGAGCAACTCCTTGACTTGAGGTGTAGTGTTCGCCTCCTTAACGGTCATAGCAGCGGTCCCAACCAAACAGCCGTCTACAGGCATCTTAATGCGTCCGTATTTCTCAGACCAAGCACCAGAAATGTATTGTGCAGCAACATCAGGGGTGCCAATTCCACCGCCGACGCAGAGTATAACGTTCTCAGTGAGTCGAATGTCGGCATAGGTCTCAAGCAACAAATCGTCAAGGTTCTCCCAAGAATGGTGCCCGCCTGCGTGCCCATCCTCAACCTGCATAATGACCTTATAGTCACCTACCGCCTTCGCAATCTGCAGGACGTCATTAATCTGCTTCACTGTGCCAGGCTTGAACGTCACGAACGGGAACCCCTCATGGTTTAGCGTCTTCACCAGCTCAACTGCCTCGTCAAACTCAGGAATGCCCGCGGTTATTACCACGCCATCGATTGGAGCACCAGACTGCCGCGCTTTGCTGACAATTTTCTGCGTACCGAACTGCAAATTCCAGAGATAGCGGTCCAAGAACATCGAGTTGAACGCAACTGTGCGCCCAGGATTGAGTAACTTTTGCAACCCTGAAAGGTTTTTGTTGAACACATCGGCAGTCACTTGGCCTCCACCAGCGATTTCCGCCCAGAACCCAGCATTCGCGGCAGCGGCAACAATCTCAGGTTCAACAGTAGTCGGAGTCATACCAGCAAGTAGAATCGGAGAGCGCCCCGTCAACTTAGTGAACTCAGTCTGCACGACTTCTTTTCTTGATTCCAGCACATTGAGCTTCGGCAGAAACTTACTCCAGTCGGCACATGGCTCAACATCGAAGCCAGGCTGACTTAGTTTTGACAGGTCGGTTGAACTACCCGAAGAGATTAGCGTGATGCCAGACCCCTGAAGGATAGAATTGCTCATCTTCGAGATAACGTTGCCAGGGCCCAAGTCTACTAGATATTGCGCACCAGACTTCAGCGAATTGTTCACATCTTCAACCCAGTCCACAGGGTCAACGAGTATTTTTTGTGCAAAGGACAAGGCAAACTCAAGGTCCATCCCGATTTTTGCGGACCAGTATTTAACCAGCTCGACGGCATGCGACATCAGCGGAGAGTGGAACGGCGCAGATACGCTAAGGAACTCGGTCTGCACTTCGAATATCTTCCCACCGCGTAGTTTCTTTTCGGCCTCTTTTTTCGACGCCGCCTGCACACTTTCTAGCTTCTGTACAAGTATTTCTAGGTCGGTGGGGAAACCTGAGAGGATAAAGTGATTCTGGGAGTTCTTGACCGCAATGTTAATGACATTATTTATACTACCAGACTGCGTCAACTCAGTGATAATCGCTTCAAGTTGATGCTTAAACGCACCCTTAACACTCAACATAGGTGTAGAATCCTTGCCCGAGACCAACAACAGGTCTGAACATATTTTCGCCGCTGCAGCACCAATCAAGCGCGAAAGAGTGAACACTTGAACGAGCGACTTCGGCGTGAAATTAGCGCTCGCAAACTGTTTCACTACCTCCTTAGCTAAAATCCCTTGGGAATGACCTTCGACAGCGAGAGGCGCGTTTTTCTTCACATCGACTAGTTTGTTGAATTCGTTAACTGAGAGTATTTGGGCTAGCAGAATTCCTGGTAGAGAGATGAACGCAAAGTTGTCGTCTATTGCTGAGTCTTTCTCGAAGAAGTTGACTTTTCGTGGACAGATAGTGATCATATCATTCTCAATGCTCTCCATTGCCAGATTCGAGTCCGAAATTATCTGATTGAGTAGTAAATCGTCATCTGGTGAACTGTATTCATTTACAACTTGGCGCCAAGGAGTTGCTTGCCCCCCGAATAAAAGGGCGTATTTCTCCACATTAAGTTTATCTGCGAACGTATTCATCTGCATTCCTTTCTAGTAGCATTAGTATAGCACAAACTTGACTCATTTAAGCATTACCTGAGTTCTAATCGCTAGCGCAACACCCAACCGGGTTCGAAGAACCCAGAAAGGTGGTACACTATGTATATGAACAAATATACTAATAGTCATGATAGCACAAAACCGTATACTCGT
>JAISRT010000062.1 GCA_031273495.1 Candidatus Ancillula kalotermitis
GAACCCAGCCCCTCTGCAAGCAGGGGGACCCCGGTCGGCAATCCCTTGTGGGGACACCCCACGCCCCGAGGTCGACGGTTCAAGACGAAACGAGTCGCGACCCATAACGGACTTGAACCGTCGACCTCCGCCGTGACAGGGCGGCGCTCTAACCAACTGAGCTAATGGGCCATAGAACGGCGCCACAAGACGCGTTTCTACTATTACAGTGTAGCAAATAGTCTAGGCAAAGTTAAATTAAAGCGTCACAGACTTAAAAGGTGGCACATTTTCAGGATGTTCGAAAAGCTCACGGACTTTGTCTGACCAGCCGTCTAGATAGAGTTCTTGTGTATTTTCATACTGCACATTTTCCTTCGTCATCATCCATTCCACAACCTCTTCAGTGATTTCCTCTGGCGAATTAACTACCTTAATCCACCTAGGATCGTAGCATTTCAATTTCTTTATGCACTGTGCGTCAGTGAGTATTTTCTTATTATTTGCAATGGCTTCAGGCTGAGTTATGGTAAGATAATCGTCACCTAGTTTTGTAAATGAAACTGCACAATTTATTTCAACTGCTCGGACACGGTAATTTTGGATAATGCCTCTCAACTGATAATTATTCAAATATTTGAGATTTGGACTATAAGTACAGTGATAATATGAAGGTTTGGTCTGCATCTTTTCGATAATGTTAAACAGCGCGAGAGTAAATTCTTCTCGAGATGTGATTCGCATTGTAACAAGCTAAAATCTCGAAACTCGATTTTTTCTGCTTCATTAATATTAGGTGGTCTGTTATTTTTGTTGAAATGAAGATATTGCAGTCCATATTCTTTTGCTTCAGTATCCGAATATGTCAATGCATGTGGAAACTTCTGGAAAATATTCAACGCAGTCTGCATCTTCTGCCCTTTATGCCAAGCGACAGAATCCGTAAAAAAAAGTACATTCTTTCCTTCTGATAGCATTTTTTGAACATGTTTACTAAGGAAAAAGTGTAAATCCTGATATATTTGATATGTGTAGAAGATTGTTATCGGGTCTCGTGGATCGATATTATTTTGGTGGATGACGCTTTTTCTTAATAAATACTTCGCTAAAATACTGTCGCGTAGATTGATTTTTGCATTCACTTCGTTATTGAATACAATTTTACGGACCAAGTTACGAAGTTTTCCATGTGTAGCCCAGAAATCAAAAATCGGTTCAGCATTCAAATTTGATGATAGAGAACTAATAGGTACAGACCAGTAGTCAAAATCTGGATCTCTTTTGAGAGCATAGATATAAACTGGTGACATTGACGGCGCGGTGCTTTCAGTCTTCATAAAGTGCTACACCAACCCATCATAGAACTTGACTACTTCGGCACGCTCAACGAGGTTGTTTTTGTAGTCGTCGTAATAACTAAGAAACTCCGCAACTAGCGTAGAAATTGAGGGCATCTCACCGTAAATATTTTCCAAGTCGCGTCGGAACTCTTCGGACTCGGCAAGCTCGTGAAACATTTCGGTTGCGATAACCATACGTTCAGTCTCACCAATCAACTCAGCATCAGGCTCAACACCAGCGAATAGTCCAAACTCAACGGCAATATCATTAGCGAAAGAGTTATACGTCTGAACGGTTGCATCTGACTTTATTCGAGCACGGAGCTCGCCTGCCGCCTTATTCGTGAAGGTTAACGCAAGGACCTCCGGGGCGGAAATTTCTGGGTGCTCTTCGAGTAGATAACTCACGCGGTTCGCTAAGGTCTCCGTTTTCCCGGACCCCGCTCCCGCAACAACAACTGTAGGCCGTAGTGGAGAATCGATAATCATCGCCTGCTCATCGGTCGGCAGAAATCCAGTTTGAGATTTGACGAACTCCTGGACCTGTGTCATTTTGTCTCTATTACGTCGTCGACAACAATATTAACGCGGTTATCATAGAGACTCACAAACCCTTGTGTAACATTAAAAACTACATCCTCCGCAGACCCAGTGTCGCTTGTGGGTGAAATTGTGACAGTTCCTGGGCGCAACAAAGCCATCACAGGCTCGTGGTTCGGTAAAAAGCCCATATCACCGCCTTCTGCCGGCACCTTCACCATAATAGCAGACCCTGACCACACGCGCTTGTTGGTCGACACGACTGTTACATCTAAAAACATAGCACTAGTATAGCACATTCTCTCCAACTGTTAACTCATCGCTCGGCACAAAGTAAAATCCGCAGATTACGTCATCGGAGCAGAGGTCGGGGTGGGCAGAAAGCCAGGCGTTCTTGTAGATTTCTAGCTGTGGCTGCATTTTCTTGAGCTTACCCTTACTCGGAGTTCGGAAGGTTTTCCAGTCGACAATCAACACCTTCGCCTCAACTTCTGGCAAAAAGTTCTCGAAGACAGCGTCAATTCTGGCAATGAAAATGTGCTCTTCTGAGTCATGTTCAAGGCGGTGCTTGTAGTTAACCTCCTGCTCGACGGCGATATTCTTCTGGTTTAGCCACTGATATTTCGAGTTTGTGAAGATGTCTATGAGTTTCTGCAAGTCTACGTTTTCCGTGGTCTCTTCGGAAAAGGCATCAAGTGCTTGCGAAAACTGCTTCTCTACCCAGGCGTGGAAGCGGGTCCCCTTGTCAGTGCCTGCATTAAAGTCCGTCGGGACACGCCGCACCATATCTTTTTTGAACTGCAGCTCATCTTTTTTCAACGCGGTATACTGCGTCGCGGAGAGTTTAGGTGGTATCGCCACAAAGTCCTGCCAGTTTTCCCGTCTTGCTTCTTCCGCACGGGCCTTCTCAATCAGCACTTCAATTTGCGCTAGGTCTATCAGCTCGGAATTCTTGCACGCGTCCCCGTCAAGTCGGTCAATATCATCAATCAGAGCAGCCACTACCTTCTGCCCCTCTGACAACTCTGATTTTGGAAATACTACTGCCTGCCCAGACACCTTACCGCTCTTGGCATCGGCACTCAACTCCCGGTTTTTCTTGGCGTTCTCGAACACTCCAGATAGGTGGGTGCAATACTCGTCTTCACTCATCTGCAAGCGCTCGCGATACAACTCGTCGAAAAATACTGACGTCTGGCGTGGCATCTTGCCATCGGCTTTATAATAACTCGCGGTGACGAAAAGTGAGTGCCTAGCGCGCGTAAAGATTACATATGCCAGGCGTCTACGCTGCTCAAGTTCGAACTCGCCGTTTACCTGCGCGAACTCGGCAATTTCATCGGGCGCATCGAGCTTCGGCACTTGACGCGGTAGGTATTCGCAGTCTTTCCGAAGCGGATAAGGCAGCGTGCCTGGAGAAGTTAACCATCCCGAATCCTCAATACCAGTAGACAGCTTAAATACACCCCCAGCAACGGGCAGCTTGCGCGAACGATAAAACTCCATCGCGGTATTACCGATCGATGCCACGGCGTCCCACTCTAGACCTTTCGCACCGTGCGCCGTTATCAACTGGACACAGTGTTCATCGAGGTCTTTCTGCGGCACGTCACCCCCCGACTCACTTTTAAGAATCTGCTGCACCCACCCAAAGAACCCCTCAACGGTTGCACTCGAATTGAAGGACTGATACCGCTGAACCTGCTCAACAAAACACGAAATACTGCTTTTCATCGACTGTGCCTGAACTGGATTTAGAGCCTCCTGTAACGACACTTCGTCTAGTATATTTGAGTTCTGGACCGCAAAATTGAAGAAGTCAACCACATTTGAACCCAAGTGCTCTTGCATCTGGTGTATACGGCGCGACAGCACGCTCACCTTTTCCGCAGCAGTTTTCCCGCACTTTTCGAGCACAATTTTATAGTGGTCAGAGTTCTTGCCGTTCATCTGCCGCACTAGATGCGAAATTGACACGTCCTTTTGCCTTGCTATATCGTGCAGTTTTTTGAGCTCGACTAGCGAAATTCCGTACTGATCAGACACCATTACTCCAACTAGCGTGCTGTTTTTCTTCGGGTCCACGCATATTTTCGCGAAGTTTAACACTGCCTGGACCTCTTTGAGCTCGAACAGCCCCGCTAAACCAACAACTTCAACTGGGATGCCATCTTTTAGCAGTCTACTGCGGTATTTTTCGAACTGACTCCGTTTTGGCGAGATTATTGCGCATGTCGGGGTCCTCCCGTTTTCGTCCACTTTGCGTTTCGCCTTGATGAACTCGACAACTGCCTCCATTTCCTGGTCATCATCGTCAAACACATTCACCTTAACATCCCCTTTAACGCCAGGAACTCCGAGTGTCTTGTATTTTGACTGTAACTTCGGATACTCAAACCCACCTGTTGACAGTGGCTCCGCAATTAGATTGGCGAAGTCTAGGATTGCCTCATCATTTCTCCACGAGGTAGAAAGCGTCAAAGGGGTGCCACCTGCCACGCTCGAAAAGTCCTTGAGAAAGTTCAGAATATTGCTGCTCGATGCGCCCCGAAACGCATAGATTGACTGGTTCGGGTCACCTACCGCCATAATGGGAAAGTCCTTGAACAACTGTTGCAGCATTAGGACCTGTGAACTTGATGTGTCCTGGTATTCGTCAAGTATCACGCACTTAAACCTGCTACGAATCTGCTCGGCAATCTCAGGGTGCATCTTCATCACCTCGACAGCAATGGCAACCTGGTCAGCAAACTCGATAACATTGCGCGCCCGTTTTTTTGCGTCATACTGCTCAATAAGGCTCGCGAACAGCCTCCCCTTCTCTAGCGTGCCACGATACTTCTCGTCAACTTTCCCTTCTGCTATAGTGCCCCCTTGACTTGACGTTCAACATCACGTGAAATATCTCGCTCCTTGATGCTCTCACGTTTATCATAAGTGTGCTTGCCCTTCGCGGTTGCAAACTCGAGCTTCGCCTTCCCCTTGCTGAAATATAGGCTTAGTGGCACTGCTGTTTGTGACTTTTGCTCAACCGCTTTGCGTATCTTACTAATTTCTACCCTGTGCAGCAGCAACTTACGCTTGCGACGCTCCGTGTGGTTAACGAATTTGGTGTTCGCTGCGTGGTTATAAGGTGGAATCGAAATGTTCTCTAGCCAAACTTCCTCATTGTCGTCAACGGAGATGTAGCCGTCCGTAATCTGGCACCTTCCCTGGCGCAGTGTCTTCACCTCAGACCCCAGTAGCACTAGTCCTGCTTCAAACTTGTCAATCAGCGTGTAATCGTGGCGCGCACGTTTATTAGACGCAATGTGACCGTTGCGAGCTTCAGGTGCAGTTTTCTTCTTCTTCGCCACTAACTGAGCAGGTTTCCCCCCTTCCTAGAGTTTCTCCAATTCGGCAACAATACGCGCTGTGATGTCGCTAACTTCCCCAGTGCCTTCTACTGCGACAAGGAGTCCGCGAGCGCGATATTCATTCATAAGCGGTGCCGTTTCAGAGTCGTAGATGTCTAGGCGTTTCGCAATTGCTTCGGGGGTGTCGTCCGCGCGCCCTTCATTCTCCGCCCGCAGTATCATCCTTTCAAGCAGAGTGTCACGGTCGGCAGTCAAAACTACCACGGCGTCAAGCGTCAACCCCAACTCGTCGAGTGTTGCATCAAGGTCAACCACCTGGTTCTTATTGCGCGGGTAGCCGTCGAGGATAAAGCCTTCCTCTGCCGCATTATTCAAGCTCAGTGCGTCCCGGACAAGTTCACCTGTAAGTTCGTCGCTGACCAAGTTTCCACTGCTGATGATTTCTTGCACCTTTTTGCCTAGCGTAGTGTTATGCTTAATGTTATAGCGAAAGATGTCACCAGTAGAGATTGCCTGCACCTTGAAATGCTCGGCTAGCCTTGCCGCCTGCGTTCCCTTGCCCACACCTTGCGGCCCCATAATTAATATTTTCAGTCCCATATTGTTCCTTTCTCCAGACACTTATCAGTAGTGTATCACATCTTATAAGTTGATGCCATTATAGCAAGACACTAGGACATATTGGTGCACTTCCGCGGCACATACTCACTTGGATCCTCGGGACAAGCCCAAGGATGACATGGGGCGTCAAGCCGAGGGATGACATTATGTTTGTGTCACCCTTGGCTTTATGCCGAGGGTCTAGTGCACACGGCGCTTGTGTGGATTTTCAAGTTTACGAGCCATAATAGACAACTTGTTGTATATTTTTGGCGACAAACGCAGAAAATCGAGCGACTAGCGAGATCCTCGGGAC
>JAISRT010000010.1 GCA_031273495.1 Candidatus Ancillula kalotermitis
CTCAAGTACTGATATTTTATTCACTTGTATTACCAGTTTAGCGCATATGAAGCAAAATGTTAAATTGACCCACTGTTGTGTGCTATACTAGTGCTATTAGTAGTATTTAGAAAGGAGAAAAAATGGGAGTAAATATAAAACCATTAGAAGATCGTGTTGTAATTAAGGTCAGCGAGCCTGAGACAAAGACTGCTTCAGGTTTAGTTCTGCCAGACGGAGCACAGGATAAGCCGCACGAGGGTGAGGTTCTAGCAGTAGGTCCCGGTAAGTTCGAAGGCGGTAACCGCGTCGAGATGGACATCAAGGTCGGTGACAGGGTGCTGTATTCGAAATATGGTGGGACTGAAGTGAAATACGGTTCTGACGAGTTCCTGATCTTATCAGCGCGCGATATTCTAGCAGTAATAGACTAGTCGAGTAGGGATAAGGGGGGGTCATTATGAGTAGTCCGTTTGATTTTGTAGGTTACGCGTATGATGACCTCCTGCTCCTACCCAACGAAACAGATGTGATTCCTAGTGAGGTTGACACAACATCACGTCTGAGTAGGAATATAAGTCTGCGTGTCCCGCTACTGAGTGCCGCGATGGACACAGTGACCGAGTCGAGAATGGCAATCGCAATGGCGCGTCAAGGTGGCATCGGGATTCTGCATCGTAACCTGTCGATTGAGGACCAGGCTGAGCAGTGCGATTATGTGAAACGTAGCGAGTCCGGGATGATAAATAACCCTGTGACAATTGCGCCAGGCGAGACTATTGCAACTCTGGACCGACTGTGCGGGCAATACCGTATTTCTGGGCTACCCGTGGTTGACGAGGTGAATCGGCTAATCGGTATCATCACTAACCGTGACCTGCGCTTCGTTGACCCGAACCAGTTCGAAACTACTTTAGTGCGCGACGTGATGACCAAGGAAAACTTGATCACTGCGCCAGTTGGTGTGTCCAAGCAGGCGGCGTCAGAGATATTGGCGAAGAACCGTATCGAGAAGTTGCCGCTAATTGATGCTGACGGCAAGTTGGGCGGCTTGATAACCGTTCGCGACTTCGTGAAGACTAACCAGTATCCGAACTCAACTAAAGATGACCAAGGTAGGCTCCGAGTGGGTGCGGCAATCGGGTTTTTCGGAGATGCGTATGAGCGGGCAGGCGCCTTGGCCGAGGTTGGCGTTGATGCAATTATCGTTGACACTGCGCACGGTCATGCCAGGGCGATGCTTGATATGATTCGCAAGATGAAGGGCGACCCAGCGTTTAATGGCATTGACATAATCGGCGGGAATGTGGCGACGTATTCTGGCGCGAAGGCGTTAATCGACGCGGGTGTTGATGCTGTGAAAGTTGGGGTTGGTCCTGGGTCAATATGCACAACGCGTGTCATCGCAGGTGTCGGTGTGCCGCAGGTGACTGCGATAAATGAGGCAGCGCGCGCTGGAAAAGAGTTCAATGTGCCGATAATCGGTGACGGTGGGCTCCAGTATTCTGGTGACATCGCGAAGGCAATAGTTGCGGGTGCGTCGACAGTTATGCTCGGTGGGTTGCTTGCGGGGTGCGAAGAGTCTCCTGGTGAAGTAATATTCGTTAATGGCAAGCAGTTTAAGCAGTATCGTGGCATGGGAAGTCTGGGGGCGATGAGCAGTCGTGGAAAGAAGAGCTACTCTAAGGACCGGTATTTCCAGGCGGACGTGGATTCCGACGAGAAAATAGTTCCAGAGGGCATTGAGGGGCAAGTACCTTATAAAGGACCACTCTCGGCAGTGATTTATCAGCTAGTTGGCGGGCTGCACCAGTCGATGTTCTATGTAGGCTCGAGGTCTATTCAAGAACTGCAGGACAACGGGAAGTTCGTTCGGATCACTGCTGCTGGTCTTCGTGAATCACATCCGCATGACGTTGATCTTATAACCGAAGCACCGAACTATACTTCAAAGAGGTAATAGGCAGGGGGAAATGATGAGTGGTATTACTGAGTAGCGGTAACAATTTCGTTGAAGAGCGCCTTGCCAAGAATGAGGCGAAAACTGCTGGTAGGTTCCGAAATGACCAAGAAACGGGTGTCGATGTCGAGTATCGTAAAGTTCGTCTTGAGCGCGTTCTCCTCGTTAGCGTGTATTCCTCCGCCAAAACTTCTGAGCGAGACGCAAAATACAGCCTTGACGAGTTAGAGCGGTTAAGTGTCACGGCAGGTGCTCAAGTTGTCGGGCGTATATTGCAACAGCGTCCACTTCCAGACCCCGCAACCTACGTCGGAAAGGGCAAGGCGCAAGAGGTCGCTGCAATCGTTGAGGACCAAGAAATCGACACTCTTGTGGTGAATGAAACTCTGCAGCCTTCGACACGGCGCAGTCTTGAAGACATTGTTGATGCCAAAGTTATCGACCGGACCGCGTTAATTCTGGACATCTTTGCGCAGCATGCAAAAACGAAGGCAGGGCGTGCCCAAGTTGAGTTGGCACAGTTGGAGTATCTTTTGCCTAGGCTCCGCGGGTGGGGGCAGATGATGAGTCGTCAAGCAGGCGGGCAGGTGTCAGGTGGTGCTGGAATGGGGTCACGTGGTCCTGGTGAAACTCAACTCGAAATCGACAGACGTAGAATAACCCATAAAATCTCCGAGTTGAAGCAGAAGATTAAGAAAATCAAGCAGGAGCGCCTCCAAGGCCGTAAGCAGAGAGTGAATTCAACACTGCCGTCAGTCGCAATTGTGGGCTATACGAACACTGGGAAGTCAAGTCTTCTGAACAAACTCACTGGAGCGCATATTATCATTCAGGACGCACTTTTTGCCACTCTTGACACTACGACGCGTAGAATAAATAACCCGAAGTTTAGCATCACTGATACAGTGGGCTTCATCCAGGACCTTCCGACTACTCTGGTTGAGGCGTTTAAGTCGACGCTAGAAGAGGCGATAGACTGCGATGTTCTAGTACATATAGTTGATGCAAGTGCACCGAGCCCACTGCTGCAGATTGAAACCGTGCGCGATATTCTTTCCGAGATTAGGACACTTGACGCTGAGGGTAAGGTGCGGCTGAAGGAGAACGAAAATGAGATTCTGTGCTTCAATAAAATTGACCTGCTTAACGAAGTGGACCTTGAGAGGTTGAAGCGCAAATACCCTAACACCGCATTTATTTCAGTGCGGAACGGTGATGGCATCAAAGACCTTAACCACATTATAGCACAAAGGGTGAAGGCGTCGCAGAAGTATAAAACTGTAGACTTGGTGGTGCCATTTGAAGATGGCTCCACGCTGGCAAAAATATACCGCATCGGAGAGGTCATCTCTAGACAAGATTCTGCTGAAGGTGTTGAAGTCACCGCACGAGTCCCAGTCAGCTTCCAGTTCACCGCGCCTGTAGACCTTCAAGTTTACGAGCCATAATAGACAACTTTCGGGACAAGCCCAAGGATGACATGGGCGAACACCTCGCCCCCTAGTGTCACCCTTGGCTTTATGCCGAGGGTCCAGTGTTGGCGTAGATCCTCGGGACAAGCCCAAGGATGACATGAGGGGTTGATGTGTCCGAGGGATGACATGAGGGGTTGATGTGTCCGAGGGATGACAGTAGTGGGGGTCAGTGTGTTTGTGTCACCCTTGGCTTTATGCCGAGGGTCCAGTGCACACGGCGCTCGCGTGGATCCTCGGGACAAGCCCAAGGATGACATGAGGGGTTGGTGTGTCCGAGGGATGACATGAGGGGTTGGTGTGTCCGAGGGATGACAGTAGTGGGGGTCAGTGTGTTTGTGTCACCCTTGGCTTTATGCCGAGGGTCTAGTGCACACGGCGCTCGCGTGGATTTTCAAGTTTACGAGCCATAATAGACAACTTGTTGTATATTTTTGGCGACAAACGCAGAAAATCGAGCGACTAGCGAGATCCTCGGGACAAGCCCAAGGATGACA
>JAISRT010000013.1 GCA_031273495.1 Candidatus Ancillula kalotermitis
GGACAAGCCCGTGCCTGCCCTTGGCTTTATGCTTACTGTCACCCTTGGCTTTATGCCGAGGGTCCAGAGACACACCACGCCATTATGGATTTTCAAGTTTACGAGCCACAATGGACAACTTGTTGTATATTTTTGGCGACAAACGCAGAAAATCGAGCGATTAGCGAGATCCTCGGGACAAGCCCAAGGATGACATGAAGGGTTAGTGTGCGTCCCAGGGATGACATGAAGGGTTAGTGTGCGTCCCAGGGATGACATGAGGGGTGAGTGCGTCCCAAGGATGACATGAAGAGTAATGTGTCATCTTTGGCTTTATGCCGAAGATCCAGTTGACACCACGCCATTATGGATCCTCGGGACAAGCCCAAGGATGACATGAAGGGTTAACGTGTCCAAGGATGACATGAGGGGTCAGTGTGCGGGCAATTTAACAATAGGCGAGTGGTTGTGCTACACTAACATTACTGGTACCTTGGTCGATCGGTTAGGCACCGGCCTGCAAAGCCGTGTAGAGGGGTTCGACTCCCCTAGGTACCTCAGGTAACTCACGGCTCAGGGGGTGTTAGGGGGAGGTCCCCCCTTAAATGAGTTGGCGTGTTAGTGAAACTTGCTTGCAACGTTTCACGTAGAGGGGTTCGACTCCCCTAGGTACCTCGTATTGCAACAAGTAGACAGTAGTTTTCTAGTCGACCCTAAAATGGCCGCCGACGTTGATGTATTTATGCGAGGTTCAGCAAAAACACTGCGATGGGGCATACTTGGTGCAGGTGGCATAGCGGGAACATTTGTGCGTGAAGTGCTTTCAAGTGGTGGCACTGTGCAGGCGGTCGCATCGCGCAGTCTAGAAAAGGCACAGAAATTCGTGGAGTTGTTCGGTTCGGGGCGTTATGGGCTTGAGCATGGCCAGGTGCCTGGTGCCTCGGCGGTCAACGGTGGCAACAAAATAATGCAGGCACACGGCTCATATGAGGAGCTGATTGCGAACCCTGATGTCGACGTAATATACATCGCGACACCACACTCGGAGCACGAAACTTGGGCGCTAAAATGCTTAGACGGCGGTAAGCCACTCTTGATTGAGAAGGCAGTGGCACAAAACGCAGAGCAGGCGCAGAGAATATACGCTAAGGCGCGCGAAAAAGGGCTGTTCTGCATGGAGGCGATGTGGACGAGGTTCCTGCCTCACCAGCGTCAAATCAAACGCATCGTTGAAGATGGCATTATTGGTGAGGTGGTCACTGTGCAGGCGGATTTCGGTATTCGCAAGGACTATGACGAGAAACACCGACTTTACAATCCCGCACTGGCAGGCGGTGCGCTATTGGACCTTGGCATTTACCCAATATCATTCGCTAACTTCATCTTAGGCAAACCGGACAACATTATCGCTTCTGGTGCCGCAGTGCCTACAGGTGTGGACGGTAATTTGGTATTGATTTTCGAGTATAATTCGGGCGCAAGGGCATTATTAAGCACTACCAATCTCGCGTTCACCTCAACTTGCGCAGTAATCTCGGGCACAAAGGGGCGCATAGAGGTGGCAAACCCATTTTATAGGCCCTCAGTGTTCAAAGTGTATCTCAATTCTGGTGAAGTGTTCGATTACTCGTTTAAGACTGAGAATGTTGATTTATTTGGCGAGGACGGGCGTTTCGGTATGCATTATGAGGCGGTCGAAGTCGCGAAGTGCATTGAGAATAGCGTCATCGAGTCGGCAACTATTAGCCACGAAGAGTCAGTGTCAATTATGAAACAGTGTGACGAAATACGGCGCCAACTAGACTTTAAGTTTCCGAATGAGGTGTAATGCGACTAGTTGAAATACACCCCGACAATCCTCAGGCACGTCAAGTCCTCCAAGTGGTTGAACTTCTAAGCAAAGACGGTGTGGTGGCATACCCGACTAGTTCAGGCTACGCACTGGGGTGTAAATTGAGCTCGTTGAGGGGGGTCGAGAAGATACGCAAGATACGCCACCTTGAAGAAAAGCAGGATTTCACGCTAATGTGCCCGTCTATCGCAGTAGCGAGCAGATATGCCAGAATAGACAATAGCACCTTCACATTCATTAAGTCAGTAGATGCAGGCAAGTTCACTTTTTTGCTGACCGCAACACCAGAGTTACCCAAAAAGACAGGATCCAAGCGCAAAACGGTCGGTATCCGAATCGCTACTCAGCAGGTTCTGGTCAGTATTATTGATGAGTTGGGGGAGCCGTTACTGTCTACATCGTTGCTTGAACCGCTAGAAGAAGATGTCAAAAAAGGGCAAAAAATACACACTGGTTGGTCTAGGGGGCTAAATGTCCAGAGTTTTTCGTCTGCACTTGACGTAAAAGATGCGCTCGGGGAGCAGATTGATGCGGTAGTAGATTCTGGAGATGTTGAGAACACTCCAACCACAGTGGTTGACTTGAACGGCGGGGAGTTTGCGGTAATTAGACAAGGAAGTGGCGTGATAAATGATTGAAGTTGCAATAGTTGGCGCGAAGGGGCGTATGGGTGTTCAGATTTCTGACGCGATTAGGCGCAGCGAAACATCCACACTAGCGCAAAAAATTGTTGACGACGGCACGTTCTCCACTGACTTGCTGGTCGATCAGGGTGACAATATTAACGAGATCAGTCCAAAGAACTCCGGCGGTAACACTGACGTTGTGGTTGAAATTACTATCGCGGGACAGAGCCAAAACAATGTGCGGCAGCTGATCAGGAATGGGAATAGACGCATTGTTGTCGGCACTTCGGGGTGGACACGTGATGATATAGAGGCATTACGTTCTGATACAAATGATGTCGAAAACCTAAAAGTGCTGATTGTCCCAAACTTCTCGATATCGGCGGTTCTGCAGGAGAAATGGGCACTTGAGGCAGCGAAGTTCTTCAACGATGCCAGTATTCTTGAGTATCACCACAAGGCGAAGCTCGACAAACCTTCTGGAACCGCACTGCGCCTACAAGATGAACTTGAAACATTGACTGGCACGCGCCCTGACGCTCTTAGTGTTCGTGCCGACGGGTTTATGGCGACGCAGGAAGTGGTGCTGACGAATTTCGGAGAGCGCTTGATTATCAAACAGGACGTCACTTCGCGCGATGCCTTTATGCCTGGAGTGCTGCTCGCGATTGAGAAAATTATGACTGATGATGTCGACTTCGGGGTTAGCGTGGGGCTAGGGAGCGTCATCAAATGAGTGTGGAAGTGGTAAATGAGACTGACTTCGGGGCAATTGACGAGGCTGAATTTGTAGCGCTAGCGTATTTTCTTTATGACCAGATGAATATTGATCATCTCGCCGACTTGAGCATAGTGTTTCACGACGAGGACAGTATGGCTAAACTGCACAAAGACTGGATGGGGCTTGACGGGCCGACTGACGTGATGAGCTTTCCGATCGATGAAATTAAACCAGGCTGTATGCCACGCAGGCCTGATACTGAGCTTGATCTTTGCCTTGGTGACATCGTGATTTGTCCTACTGTTGCTGCAAAACAGGCGACAGCGTCAAAACACACTGCGCAGGAGGAGATGCTATTGCTCGCGACCCATGGGTTCCTGCATCTTTTAGGGTATGATCATATTGAAGAAGCTGAAAAGAAAGAGATGTTCGACCTGCAGAGGAAACTACTATTGAAGTTCATCGCGAACAGAGGGAACGTGGTTGTTGAAACATTAGAAATTAAGGGGCTTCCGTAAATGACAAGCCTAACCATCACGCTAACACTTTTATTGTGTATCAGTATTATAGCACTTGTCTTGCTGAGCGTCAAATTGAAGGCGGCACGTAAAGATGTCGACTTAGCCACCCAGATTGAGGGATCCGAAGAAATAGGTGAGACTGACCGCCAGATGTTGAAGTCAGTGTTCGAGTTTGGAGATATGATAACCCGCGAAATTATGGTGCCTCGGACCGATATGATAACACTTGACTCGGATGAGACGTTTGCCGCCAGTTTGAAGTTGTTTTGCCGTTCGGGTTACTCGCGAATACCGGTTGTTGGTGAAAATGCGGATGAAATTATTGGTGTCGCATATTTTAAGGACCTGATTGACGAGCTCTACATTAAAAATCGGAGTGAGTCGACAAGACTGAACGAGATAATACGGGAGCCACTGTTTGTCCCGGAGTCGAAACCAGTAGACGATTTGTTCAGGACACTTCAGGAAACGCGGCAGCACATCGCAATTGTGGTAGATGAATACGGTGGGGTTGCAGGGCTGGTCACTCTAGAGGACACACTTGAGGAGATTGTCGGGGATTTATACGACGAACATGACGGCGCAAATGAAGATGATATTGAAATTGTCAAGGAGGGTGAGAGCGTTGTGGAGGCAGTGGTTCCTGCTCGTCATTTGATTTCTGACGTTGAGGAGCTTTTTGGGGTGGAAATTGAGCATGATGACATTGACACTATTCTCGGACTATTGACTAAGATGATTGGACGCGTAGCGATTCGTGGGTCTGAGGCCCAAGTGTGCGGACTGAAATTGGAGGCGACGGCGACTTCTGGGCGTAGAAAGCGTGTCAGCGAAGTGAAAATTACACGGACTGAGCAGGTGGGTGATTGAGATCTGGTTTTGTAACACTCTGCGGGCGACCAAGCGTCGGTAAATCGATGCTACTCAATGCGTTGGTTGACGCAGACGTGGCAATTGTGTCGAGCAAACCGGAGACGACACGTAAAGCTATCCGAGCCGTTTTAACCAATCTCGACGGCAGTTTTTGTCCTGAGCTCCAAGACTTTCAGATGATTTTCGTTGACACCCCAGGGCTACACAAGCCGAAAACACTGCTTGGCGAGCGCTTGAATCAAATTTCACAAGAGCAGATCAGCAACACCGACATTATACTGTTTTTGACGCCTGCGGATGAGGAAATTGGGCCTGGTGACCGCCGAATAGTCGAGCAAATCAAGCAGAAGTCGACACGAAAAGTGGTCGCACTGACGAAGATTGACAAGGTCGAGAAGGTGAGACTGCGCGATAAAGTGCTTGAAATTGTTGAGGTTTTTGGTGATGTGGATGTGGTTCCAGTGAGCGCGAAATGCGATGACAACCTAGTAGAGTTGATTCGAACGCTCGTTGAATACTTACCAGAGGGCGAGTTGCTCTATTCTAAAGACGACTTGACTGATGAATCTTGGCAGTCTATGGTCGCGGAGGTGGTTCGCCAGGCGGCGCTTGAGTCACTCGACGATGAACTACCGCACTCACTAATGGTGCAAGTGAACGAAAAGGACGGGGACACTATATTCGTTAACCTGTTCGTTGAGCGTGACTCGCAGAAGGGCATAATAATCGGTAAACGAGGCGAAAACATTAAGAAAATCAGGCGGAGTGCGACACCTACTGCACGTGAAATAATGCAAAATGATGATATTGAGCTGTCACTGTCCGTTAAAGTTGCAAAAAACTGGCAAAAAGATACGAAACTCTTACACAAATTCGGCTTTTGAGTTTCTAAACTCCTACACAAATTCGGCTTTTGAGTTTCTAAACTCTTACATAAATTCGGTTTTTGAGTTTCTACACCAATTTGACATAGTAATCGTGCTATACTACAGGAAATATGAATAGTAACTAATTCTGAACGGAAAGAAAGGGAGTAATTATGGATATTATCGTAAAAGGGCGCCACACATACGTGCCAGAGGCGTTTCGTGAAACTGTAACAGAGAAGTTGAAGAAGTTCGAGACGATTCTTCCTAAAGCCCAGGCTATGGAAGTGGAGATATCACACGAGAACAACCCGAAACTCGTCGACCAGAGAATACGCGTTGAGATCACAGTAATCTCGTCTGGACCAATTATACGTGCTGAGGCGGCAAATAATGAAGCGCTGACTGCGTTCGACTCGGCACTGGAAAAGCTGAACGAGCGGTTGCGCCGTGCGCGCGACAAAGCGAAGGACCATCATTTCAATCGGACGCTTAGCGCTAAGGGTGAGGGTGCAGATTCGTTTGATGCTGCGAAGCTTGAGGCAGAACTTAAACAGGAGGCGCAATTGGCTAAAACTAGCGCAGTGTTGACTGACCAGCCAGTAACTTATGCAGATGAATCAATTCTGGAAGCACTTGCTAGTATTGGTGAAACTGTTGAAGCGAAGCTGGGGTCATCTCCCGTTACTGTGCGCAAAAAAGTTCACGCAGCAGAGAAGTTGAGTGTTGCTGAAGCGATTGAGCGTATGGAACTTGTCGGGCACGATTTCTACGCGTTTATGCATGAGTCGACAGGGCGTATGGCAGTGGCATATCGTCGTCATGGCTGGAAATACGGCATAATCGAACTAGCGTAGATTCTTGTTATGTTAAGGTGTGTGAAATAGTTATCATGAAGATCTGGCAAACGAAAGGAGTGTTGTATAATGGGTTTTAATGACATTATGAACAAACTTTTGCGCGCTGGTGAAGGAAAAGTGCTGCGTGAGCTTATGAATAAGGCTAAGCAGGTGGGCAGATTTGAAGAGGTCTTTGCTCAACTTGACGACACCGACTTCCCGGAGCAGACCAACAACCTCAAGCAACGGTATTGGGGTGCAAGCTACGATGAGTTGCAGAGGTTCCTAGCGGGTGAGATTGCATTTAATGATGATTTAGAGCGTATCGACGGACCAGGAACGCCGCAAATTCTACGCCCCGAAGTGCCAATTACGCCTCTCGGAGATCCACTTGAAGACTTGCTGCTTGAAGCTTTTGCGCTTGTGCGTGAGGCAGCGAAACGGACAATTGGATTGCGCCATTTTGATGAGCAGTTGATGGGTGGTGCGGCACTTTTTAACGGTAATATCGCGGAGATGAAGACTGGTGAGGGGAAAACGCTCGTTGCAACTGCACCAGCGTATCTTGCCGCGATTGCTGGGCTAGGCGTCCATATTGTGACTGTGAATGACTATCTAGCGAGCTATCAGTCTGAGATAATGGGGCGCGTCTTTAACTTCTTGGGACTGAGTGTCGGGTGCATAGTGTCAAACCAGACGCCTGAACTGAGACGTGCGCAATATAACGCGGACATAACCTACGGCACCAACAATGAGTTCGGTTTTGATTATCTACGCGACAATATGGCGATGAGCAGGGCGCAACTGGTGCAACGAGGACATTTCTTCGCTATTGTGGACGAGGTGGACTCAATCTTAATCGACGAGGCAAGGACACCTCTCATAATCTCAGGGAAAGCGGGCGGTGACCTCACCGAAATGTATGTCAAGTTCGCTAAGTTTGCTAAGAATTACATTACAAGGGCAACAAATATCGACACAACAACCCCCGAGCTGCTCAAACGTTTACAAACAGACGGCGAAGTGGAGCCTCCCAATGGTGATTATGAAGTCGACGAGAAGAAAAAAACTGTCGGCGTCTTAGACACTGCAATCGACAAGTTGGAGAAGTATCTTGGCATCGACAATCTTTACAACCCCGAGAACACTCATTTAGTCCAGTTTTTACAAAATGCCATCCGCGCAAAGGAGTTGTTCATACGCGATAAGGACTATATTGTGGTTAATGGTGAAGTGAAAATCGTTGACGAGCACACTGGGCGCGTTCTAGATGGTAGGCGGTATTCTGAGGGTATGCACCAGGCGATTGAAGCCAAAGAAGGGGTGAAGATCCAGGAGGAAAATCAGACTTATGCGACCATTACGCTACAGAACTACTTCAGACTGTACAAAAAGTTGAGTGGTATGACCGGAACTGCAGAAACTGAGGCAGCGGAGTTCAATTCGACTTATAAACTCGGTGTGATCCCCATCCCAACGCATAAACCTATGATACGCATTGACCAGCCGGATTTCCTCTACAAGAACATTAAGGGTAAGTATGCAGCGATAGTCGATGACATCAAGTATCGTAATGAAATTGGGCAGCCTGTCCTAATCGGAACTATTTCAGTTGAGAAGTCCGAGGAGATATCACAGTTGTTGAAGATGGCAGGTATTAAGCACAATGTTTTGAACGCTAAGCAGCACGCAAGGGAGGCGTCCATAATTGCTGAGGCTGGTCGAAAAGGTGCGGTCACAGTGGCAACAAATATGGCAGGGCGTGGAACTGACATTATGCTCGGTGGAAACCCTGAATTTCGGGCACATAATCAGATTCGGGCACAGTTTCCCAGTGGAGATGAGTCGATATGGAGTGATTCTTCCGAGTATGCCAACCTGTACTCGAAGTTGCTGAAACAGGAGCAGAAAAATGTTGAGGACGAGCATAACGAAGTGGTTGAACTTGGCGGGCTTTATGTATTGGGGACTGAGAGGCACGAGTCTCGGCGAATTGACAATCAGTTGCGGGGGCGGTCTGGACGTCAAGGTGACCCAGGGGAGTCGCGGTTCTACATCAGTTTTGAAGATGACTTGATGCGGCTGTTCGGCGGTGGGCAAGCTCAACGTATAATGCAGGGTATCAATTTTCCAGACGACGCGCCTTTGGAGTCGAAGATGCTTAGCAAGACCGTGCAGAGTGCGCAGGCCAAAATTGAGGGGCGTAACTTCGAAATCCGCAAAAATGTGTTAAAATATGATGACGTTATGACTAAGCAGCGGACAGTGATGTATAAGGAGCGGAACCGTGTTTTATACGGCGAAAACCTTGCCAGCTCGGTTGAGATATTCATTGAGAGCACTATTTCTGACATAATTCTGACAAATGTTGAAGGTGCTCCTGAAGAATGGGATCTGGGCAAGATTTGGCGTGAAGTTAATTCGTATTTTTCTACTACAATCACCCCAGAAGATGTCGTCGATGCTGTTGGTGGGAAAATTGGTTCACTTACTGAACAAGTGCTTATACAAGAGTTGATTAGCGATGCGAAACTAGTGTATGCCGAGCGCGTTGACTTCTTTGGCGACACGTTTAGGGAATTCGAGCGGCAGGTAACGCTTAATGTGCTGGACAGATTTTGGCGGCAACATCTATACGCGATGGACTATTTGAAAGAAGGCATCGGGCTGAGAGCAATGGCGCAGAAGGACCCGCTAGTTGAGTATACAAATGAGGGCTCGCTGATGTTTAACCAGATGAATGTATCGATCCAACACGAGATAGTGCGAACACTTTTGAAGGCCCCCCTTGCGCAGACCGATTCTCTAGGCAATGTTAAGGCGATGAATGAGCGCAACCAAGTTGTCGATGTGACGTTAACTGGACCGAGCGACGACGCTGGTGCTGACGTTATGCTTGATGCGGTTGGCTCTGGTGCGGCATCACGCGGGCGTGGACAAGGTGCCGTGGGCGGTGCGCAGTCAAAGGCGCAGGTGAAGCAAGCGATTTCGAAGAAGAAACAAGCCAGGGCGGCGAACAGCGAAGGCAGTAACGAGTATTCTGGAACGCCTAAAAATGACCCCTGCCCGTGTGGGAGTGGTAAGAAATACAAGATGTGTCACGGAAGGGGAGAGTAATGGGGCGGAAAGTGTTTGGAATGAGTCGAGTAGTTTTTGTTGTAATTTTAATATTTACAGCTTTTAGGTTTTGGATTGGGCTTAAACAAATGTACTATCTCGAGCCTGGTTCAACTGTTGATGATAGTTGGGTGTTCGATCAAGCTTTTCTGCAAAATCGTTATCGAGGCGATATTGGAAACTTTCAGTTTGGCGTAAAAGAAAGAGGTTATCCGCTTTTTATTCTCGCTACTTATTTGACTGGTCTTCCGTTGTCCTTTTGGATAGTCGGACTTTGGGTTTTATGTGGAGTGTTAGTAGTGTTTTTCTTGAAGAAATTTTGTTCAAGTCAAATAGTTTTGTCGCTTTCATATCTATTTATAATATTCTGCCCATTTGGTTTTTATTCTCGGTTGTATCGAAATATTGTTCTTGCCCCGTCAACCATGATTTTATTACTATCTCTAATAGGTTTAGTTTTTGCTGTGTTTAATAAAAAGCAAAAAACGAGACAAATCATGCTTTGGGCATTTTTTACTGGAGCAATTTTCTCCTGGACTTATTACATTAAAGAAGATGGACTCTGGCAATTATTACTAGTTTCTTCTGTTGTGGCATTATGTCTTTCGAATGTTATTCTTGGGTTTGTTCGAAAAAAACATAGCAAGATCGCCCCCCCCCCCCCGTTTCTTATAAGAAACTTGCTGTAATTATTATTCTTTGTATTACCCCGTTACTCGGCCTTTCTTGCGTAACAATGAGCGGTGCTTTAATTAACAAGAAATTAGGTATTACTTCAATGAACGTCAGAACACAGGGTGAGTTTGCAAAATTCGTCTCAAATGTATACAAAATTAAGACTAGCCCTGACGAGCGTTCAGCACTTCATTGGGCGACACTTTCCTCCATTAGTGCAGCATTTGACGCTTCTCCCACTCTAAACAGTTTTCCAAATATCAGATATGACTACTTTAGTTGTGGAAATCATATTAAAATGGAGATTTTGGGACGTGATTGCAGACCAGACCGAGATGAAGTTAATGGAGATTTTCTTACTTGGACATTGATTCATACATTTGATAAAAATGGAATCAACGTTCTAAAACCAGAATTTCAGAGATTTTTCAAGCAGGTTAATTATGAACTTCAAGAGGCTTTTGATACTGGTAAACTTCAACAAGGCGGTAGATTTTTCTTAACTCCATCAATGGGGGGAAAGACTCTCGAAGAAGTTATCGGCACTGCAGAAGTCGTTCCTGAACAAGTTCTTGCACTTACAACATATAATTTTCCAGATTCTTTAACATATTTTGGCGGTATATATTATGACACTGTTGACTATCAAAACAGTTTACGCCGATCGAATATGCCTTTTACTGCTCCATATGAAGGTGACACAGTTGTTGCACTGAAGATAATTACACATATTTTTAATTTATATAAAATACTTGGACCGTTATTCGTTTTGCTGTGGATTCTTGGGATTATTAGACAACTGGCTTTTCTAATCAGATATCGTGAAAAACGCACTACAACTAATTCGCTTTTTGTAATCACTTTAATCACTTTGCCCATTATGGGGTGCTTAATCCTTTTTGCGATATCTTGGTTTTGCTATAGTTTTATTGGCGGTAGTGTTTTTCATAATTTCTATGAACTTCCAGCAGTGCCCTTTTTTCTACTTCCTCAAGCATTTGGACTTGCGGCATTTTTCGGAAACAGTGATATATTAGATTCTCTTAGTTCTAAACTTCAAGCCCTCTATCGAAACAGTAGAGTCGAAAACGTATTACAAAGTCATTGGACTAAAACTCCACGGGTTGCTCCCTGAAGTTAGTGCTATACTAGTGATTGTGGTTAGACCTGGTTATTATGATACTAAAAAAATTGCTGATCTTATCAATCGCGAGTTGATAGATAATGATCCTGATGAGGAAAAACTCAACCTGATTTTGCGAGCACTTCCTAAAATTATCTACGATTGGAACGATTTGTCTGATGAGGAGATCTTGGAGATTACGAAAGATGAGCCAGAGATTAAAGATGAGCGATGGAGGGCTTTAGTTGAGGGGTTAGTTTCAATTTTTTACCACACTCAGCTCTGGAAAACACCGCCCAAATGGACAAAAAAAACAACTCTTAAAGAGCCTTTTTACCCCCGTGCCATGAAAGAAAATATTGGAAAGCTCTGGATTAGTAGGATTTTTAAGAAGACACCTATGGATTTTAGAGAGAAAAATGTACTGTTTGCAAGCAATGAGATGATGTTGATATGAATTGTGAAGATGAGTATAAGTTTACCAGAGACGAGTTAATCGCCCTACTCAAAGAAGTTGATTGGCGAATGAGGGATGCTGGAATTGAAGAAACCGTTTATATTGTTGGAGGAGCAGCAATGTCGCTTTCGTTCAATAAAGATCGAACTTCGGATGTTGATGGGCATTACAGCACAACAAGCCCAATTCAGAAAATTACTGATCAAATTGCGGACGAGCGCGGGTTTTCAAAGCATTGGTTTAACAACAGTATTAATCAGACCTTGGTTTATTTTGAGCCGGACGACGACAAGCGAACGCTTTTCATTGGCAATAACCTTAATATTGAATTTGCTTCCCCGCAGTACGTTTTGGCTATGAAGCTGGCAGCAAGAAGAGATAAGGACATAAGTGATGTTCGGATACTAATTGATGTCCTTGGGCTCAAGAATAAGAGTGAGGTGGTCGAAATTGTTCGGAGATATTTTCGCGCGGATTTGTCAGATGGCTCTTACCAAATGGATCAAATTGATGAGTTCCTGGATGTGGTTTATAATAAAACAGGAGCGAGCAACGAGATTGAAGAAAGTGAGAGTAAGTAAAACCAATAGCCAAGAGCCTACCGAACGCGACAATCGACACGTTGCGCTTTTTGTTCTGCTACCTCGTCATATTCTTCCACGTCTACAACTTCCCGACAGATTTCGATGTTCCGAATCCATTAGTTAACGCAGTCTACAAGATTAGCGTGTTCTCGGTCGCATATTTTGCAGCTGTTTCTGGGTTCTACCTCGGTGTAGGCGCTGAGCCGGCAAAGTATTTAACGCAAGTCAAGAAGTTCGCGAAGCTGTTCATCCCCGCATATCTTGTGCTCTACGTTGTCAATGTTCTCGAAATTGCGTTTCGGAGCCTACTGCGCGGTGAGCCATTTGCGCTGCTTGATATGATCAGTTTTTCGGCACCCCACCTGCTGATTGCGTATCCGATAGTCCTGCACCTCTGGTACCTCCTTGCGATGGTGCTAATTTTCGTGCTGCTGTATCTTCTGAACGCCTGGGGCAGGCCACGTGTCGCATTCATCCTCGCCGCGCTAGGGTGGATATTCTGCGTGGTCCCACAACTAGCGGGGATTCCCTCCACAATACCGCGTGCACTAGTGTGGCTCTTCCCAGTGTATGTCGGTGGAGCTATGGCTAAGATTGTGCTCAACAAGCTCAAGGGTAGGCTGTCAAACGGTGTGTTCAGTGTTTTGGTCGTCTTGGTCCTCGTGTTACTGTGCCTCTTGTCGATTAACCCAATGCGCAGTCAAGTTGTTGAACAGTTTTTCGGGTCATGGGTGCTTTTCCCGTTCATAGCACTGGCGTTGATGGTAATCTGCTCCTTGCACCAGAATCTCGGTCGGGGGACATTTTTCCCGGAGTTCGCCAAGAAATACACGCTGAACATCTATATTATACACTTTCCGGTCCTGCTTTTTGTTGATGACATCTGCATATACTTCAAATGGAGTCGTCATTACGAGACTCTGCACCAGCTGATGTTCTTTGCGGTAGTCGCGGCACTCACGACAGGGCTGGCAGTCCTCTACAAGAGGCTCGCTGTTAGGTGGACGCATAGATCCTCGGGACAAGCCCGCGCCTGCCCTTGGCTTCATGCCGAGGGATGACATGAGTGCGCAGTGCGTTTGTGTCAGTGGATTTTCAAGTTTACGAGCCACAATGGACAACTTGTTGTATATTTTTGGCGACAAACGCAGAAAATCGAGCGATTAGCGAGATCCTCGGGACAAGCCCAAGGATGACAAGGGGGGCAGTGTGCCCGAGGGATGACATGAGGGCGCAGTGCGTTTGTGTCAGTGGATCCTCGGGACAAGCCCAAGGATGACATGAGGGGGCAGTGTGCCCGCGGGATGACAAGGGGGAACGCAACATGGTGACATACTGTGGTGCTATACTAGTGAAATGGAGAAGAAACAGATTAAAATGACCGAGAAGAAAGTGTCTCGTGCTATTATCCATGCGGCAATTCCGACGATGATTCAAAATACATCTGCGCCTCTGTATGTGATGATCGACACCGCGATAATTGGACATCTATTGGGCACAGAGCAACTTGCGGGCCTGAATGTGGGGTCCACGCTAACCAACGCTCTGACTGGTATCTGCATCTTCATCTCATATGTCACGAATGCACAGGTCAGTAAAGCCATCGGGCGCGGCAAGAAGAAGGCTGCGATCGAATACGGGCGAAATGGTGCCTGGCTAGCGTTGATTTTAGGGATAATCTTCATGGTCCTGTTGATGCTCTTCGCGAACAATATCGCAGGGCTATTCACACAAGACGACAGCGTAATCGAGTATGCCTCCGAATATATACATGCCGTGTCCATCGCGATTCCTGGTATACTAGTTTCGATGGCGACCACAGGGTTGCTCCGTGGCGTTAAGATGTATAAGGTCCCTATGTACACCTCAGTTGCGGGTGGTATTTTTAATATAGTGCTAAACATACTCTTTGTCGTGGTGTTTAACTGGGGTATCTGGGGGTCAGGGTTCGCTACTGGTGTGACAATGCTCTTAATAGGTGCGGTAAACTTCGGGATTATGCTGTATTTCGTCAATAAGCACAAGATTTCACGCGGGTTCCAGTTCACCGAGTTGCTTGAGCCGCTGATTGAGTCTGCGCCATATTTCGTGCGCAACTTCATCCAGTGGTCAGCCCTACTTCTGATGGTGCATGTCATCGCTGGTGTCGGATCCGAGTTCGAAGCTGCCTTCCAGATAATTAATGCGTGCTGGGCGTTCGTGGAGATCTCGATTGAAGCGCTCTCCGTCCCGTTGCAGACCTACATTGCTGAACAAGTCGGCGCCAAGAACAGGGAAAACGCCAAGTTCTTCTTAAAAGTGGGCATACGGTTAAGCCTGTGGCTCGGTGTCTTCTTAACGGTGCTAGATCTAGGCGTCGCGATGTTCGCACCACATGTCTTCACGGACAACCCGACGGTCGTGGCGATTGCGACTGCGGGGTTCCTCTTCCAGTCGGTAGTGTTCGTCTACACATGCTTCACTATGGTCATGGAGAACGCTATGATCGGTGCTGGCGACGCGAAGTATATGGCGTGGATGTGCGTTGTCGGCGTAATATTCTACTTGCCAGCGTGCTACTTCATCGAGCCGTTGATACCGAACAATGTCTACGGAATTGGCATCGCGCTATGGTTGTATGATGTTATATTCCTTGGTGTCCGTTTCTTGATGTCGCTCTGGAGTTATAAGACCCACTACTGGTTACGCTACATTGAAGATGTCAGTGCAGAGACTGCGGAGGTCGAGACGAAGGTGTAAACTTTGAGACTAGTTAACGCGGTAGTTCGTAGAGATACACGAAATACACGAAGTATACACCCAATATCACTGCGAACGTATTGAAAACACTTCGCTTCATCATCCTCAACTGTCTCTCAAGCACAGGGAAAACTACCCAAACCACGCAAGATGATGCCAACCCGAATGCCAAGAAGTTCTGCAGACAGATTTGACCCGCGAAGTTAAAAGGCATCCCTGAATAGTCCCACCACTTATGATCCTGGTTGATTAACAAGCCTTCAATCAGTTCAATAAATGTCATCGCACTAGCGTTTATCAGATAGCTCGTAATGACAAGGACTCCAGTGTTCTTAATGTGCTTGCCTAGTTTTTCCTTCAGGGGGAGTAGAGCGAGTATGCATAGGCACCCACCCACGCCGTAGACGAAATACGGGTCGAAGGGGTCACGCCATAATTTCGCGTTCGGGTCGTAGTCGCCACCAACAATCCTGAGGAACTCGCAGTAGCCAATCTCCAGCCAGTGCCCGAAAACCGAGAACAGCATGAAATACACAATTAGATGCTGCCACAAGTGTTGACTTTTCGCATTGTTGAGTTGCCTGCTGTACATGCTTAACAGTATAGCACTACTTTTTCAATTACACCATTAAGGGGCCACGGCCCCCCACCACCCAAGGCCAGTGTAGCGCAAAATGGTGACAAAAAGGTGCCAAGTGTGCGCTGTGGTTAATAAGTGCCAGTTTTGTGTTTGACACACCCCTAGGCCTCGAGCGCTTCGCCGCCTTGCGAATGAAGTTTGTGCTATACTACTGATATTAGCAGACGTAAAATAGTGGTCGCGAACTTCAAGATGAACCTGGATCATCTCGAGAGCGTCTTTTATACGCAAAAATTAGCCTGGTTGCTGGCCGATGCGAACCATGACTACTCGAAGGTCGGTGTGGTCCTGCTCGCGCCGTTTACAGACCTGAGGAGCATCCAGACGCTAGTGCAGGCGGACAAAATGGAGTTAGAATACGGCGCCCAGGACGTCTCAACCCATCGCTCGGGGTCCTACACAGGCGAAATTAGTGCGAAGCAGTTGGCAAAACTTGGCGTGACCTATTGCTTAGCGTCGCACACTGAGCGCAGGAAGTTCTTTGCAGAGAATGATGAGATAATGCTCAAGAAAGCGACGCGGGCACTTGAAGAAGGCATCAAACCAATCCTATGTATAGGCGAAACAAGCGAAGAGGAACTTCCAGTACCTGACTTCGACTTCCTCTTCGGGCAACTTGACCCAATCGTGCGCAAAATCAACAGCATCGGCAAGGACGAAGTGATCCCCTTCCTTGAGAACACTATGATTGCCTACGAACCCCGGTGGGCAGTGAGCAACGGGCTGACCTGCACGCATGAGTTCATAGGTAGGGTTATGAGTGGCATCCGCAAAAAGATGAATGCGGAAATAGGAGAGGACGCCGCGTCAAAAGTGCATCTGCTGTATGGTGGCTCGGTGAACCTGAACACTGTGGGGCAGATTGTGGCGCAAGACAATGTCGATGGTGTCTTAGTCGGAAAGGCGTCCCTGAACCCTGAGGACTTCTCGAAAATTGTCCGCGTGGTGAGTAAACTCGATAATGGCAGTTAGACACGGCCTTGAACACATTAAGCGCGCAATCAGTGCTGACGGCGCAACCAATGAACTCGTCACAATTCCGAACTGCATCACGCTTCTTCGCCTGCTCCTTGTGCCATTTTTCGCAATGCTCTCGTTTCAAGGGCATGACCTCGCCGCGCTAATTATAGTGATTATTTGCAGTTTGTCTGACTTCTTGGACGGCTTCCTTGCACGTAAGTTCAACCAGGTGACGAAATTTGGCAGAATTGCTGACCCACTAGCGGACCGCCTCTTGATTTTCACGGTGTTACTGCTACTTATGCTCAAGTCAATCATCCCATTATGGTTTTTTGTCGCTGTGCTCGCCCGCGACTTGTTCCTCTTTCTTATCTACACATTTCTTGTCCTGAATAAGCGCGAACCACCTGCAGTGCGGTTTGTGGGCAAAGTCGGTGCGGCAGGGCTAATGTTCGGGCTACCGTTGATATATTTGTGCAAGTCGCCAGAACTCGGCGCGCTCATCTGCTCTGACAACTCCAGCTGTCTGCAAGTCTTGGATATGTCATCTAACATCGCTAATGTTGTACTTGTAATCTCACTAGTCGTCTACTTGTTCGTCGGGCTGCTTTATCTGCGGGACAGCATTAAGCTGATGAAGCGTGATGACCCTGCTTGAAGAACTACAGTGCGCGCGAAATTGGGTTGTAGAGCTGGTTAAGTTGCGGCAAAAAGAAGAGATCAAGTGTCTCGAGCTGACTGAGTGTCATCCCTTGCTGTAAAACGCTCGAGAAGAAGTAAATATACGCTCCGATGTCAGTGTTGCAGGCGATTTGGAACCCTAGGATTTGCTGATTATCATCATTATACACTATGCGCAGTTTCATTTTCTGTCCGTCAAGTTCGGCCGCTTGGGATGTGGGGGAGGACTTCTGCAGGGCTGGATCAAGTGCCGCACCTGTGAAATCCTTGCATTTGGCGTTAATCCCGCGCTTGACGGCAGTTTCTAGCGTGAGCCCTGAGCTGCCGAGGTTCACCCCGAAAACGGACAGCCCATTACTAGCGTTAGTGCCCGTGTTTCGTAGTTCTTTTGCGGGTGTGCCCGTGATTTCGCCTTGAATATGTGATGCCACGACTGCTGATGTCACTCTTGTCGCGGAGCCTATCGCAAGATATTGCGTTTCGTGCAGGACATTGTTGAATGATGTGGCAGCGTCCCCGATTGCGTAGACATTGTCCACTGTGCACTTCTGGAACTCATCGACCTTGTAGGCACCTAACTCGCGTTCAATTGCGTCGCCACCGAGCGTCGAATTAGCTCGGAAACCAAGGCTTAAAATATACGCATCGTAGCGGTCAAAGTCAAGCTCTTCAAGCCTAGTGTTATAGGTGATTTTGACGCCGTTTTTCGTGCAGACCTCGTGAATTAACGCGGAGAAATCGTCATCATAATAGGCATTGCATAATCGGTTGCCCGACTGGATTATACTCACTTCACGCTCACCAGAAACCCCCGACTTTACAAGTGTTTCAGCAGTTTCCACACCGATATACCCACCCCCGACGACTGCAACTTTGCGAAAAGATGGCTTCTCGGCAATCGCCTTGAGGTTCTTGGCATCATCTAGCGTTTTCATAGTCTGGACGCGCTTTTGCACCTGGGGAGAGTCAATATATTGTGCCGCAAAATCTGGGACCACTGGATGTGAGCCGGTCGCTAGAATCAAATACTCATACTCAAACTCTAGTCTTTCACCACATTGGGTCGCATAAACCCTTCTAGTGTTAAAATCCACACTAGTCACCACAGTCCTCATCTGCAGGTCAATCCCACGCGCCTGCACTTTTTCTACTGTGGTGTAGCCGACGTGTTCAAACTCGACGTCCCCCGACACCCAAAGTAGCCCGTCAGCGCCAACAAACGACAACTCGTCAGGTATACCTTGCTCCAGAATCGTGACGTCAGCCCGCGCGCCAAGGCTCTTTTTTAGCAGTGACCCCGCGGAAATTCCAGCATGTGACGCACCGATAATCAGTATTTTAGCCGCCATGCGTCTGCCTCCCGCGGTAGAATGTCGCGACCACTTCGCCAGGCAATGTCTTGTGCTTAAAAGGTGAGTTTGTGGACTTAGTGTATTGCTCTTCTGGCACAATCTCCGACTCAGCGTTAGGGTTGTAGACGCAGATGTTCGCTACATTACCCACCTTCAACTCTTGCCCCTGAGAACTCAGACCCACGATTTGCGCCGGCTTTTCTGACATAATTCTGACAACATCACGCCAAGTCAATCTGTCAGTCTTGATGAATACCGCGTCAATTACTCGGAGTGCGGTTTCTAGCCCTGTCATCCCGAATGCGGAGTCCTGAAAGTTGCAGTATTTGAGTTCAAGCGCATGGGGTGCATGGTCAGTGCCAATAATGTCAATAGTGCCATCGATGACGCCTTGCTGGACCGCTTCAACATCTTCGCGTCGACGCAGGGGAGGGTTCACTTTGTAACGCGGGTTGTATTCCGCCAACTCCTCTTCGCTTAAATACAGGTGATGTGGCGTCGCCTCAGCAGTGACGTTTATGCCTTGAGACTTAGCGAACCGGACTATTTCGACTGCACCTTTTGTCGACAGATGGCAGATATGTAGCCGCGAGCCAGTGTGCTTTGCTAGCAAGATATCACGCGCGATAATTGACTCCTCGGCGACCGCGGGCCACCCTTGCAATCCCAGTTTGCTTGAAAGGGCACCCTCATTCATTTGGGCATTCTCAGTCAGACGTGGGTCTTGCGAATGCTGGGCAATAATTCCGTCGAACGCTTTGACATACTCTAGTGCCCTTCGCATAATTAGTGGGTCAAACACGCATTTTCCGTCGTCGCTGAACATTTTCACTTTGGCGTTAGACTCAGCCATTGCACCGAGTTCCGCCATTTTCACGCCGTTTAACCCTTTAGTCACCGCACCAATCGGCCGCACCTCAACAAGTCCGACCTCGTCACCTATTCGCGCAGTCTGCTCAACGCTCGAAGCAGTGTCCGAAACAGGAATAGTGTTTGCCATAGCGTGCACGCAAGTGTAGCCCCCCGCCGCCGCAGCCCTAGAACCAGTAGCAATAGTCTCGGAGTTTTCTTGACCTGGCTGGCGCAAATGTGTGTGTAAATCAACAAGTCCTGGCAGAATTATCAGCTCAGACTCTTCGTTAGTCGGTGTAATGCTCGTAATTTTTCCAGACAGCGCATCAACCTGAACCTCGACTACATCGCCGGCTCCATATAACCTACCAATAATCCTACTGCTTTTAGACTTCTGCAAGCGCCTCCTTTATGTCATCGAGTATCATTTCGGACGCCCAACGGTATCTCTCTAGTATCTGTGCGAATTTGAGCGAGTCAATATGCTCCTTCTTGACGCCACGGACCAGCACTTTAACATCACTCATTGAATAATACGTCGCCACCTTCGCGCCAAAACCACCTTCAGCGATGCCGTCCTCGAGTGTGACTACTAATTGGTGGTCATCCTTCAACTCGTCAAGCAATTGAGTATCAAGATGACTGACGAAACGTGGGTTTACAACTGTAGCGTTGATGCCAATGTCTTTTAGTAGCCGTGCAGTTTTTACCGCCGTGTCAAGCATAATGCCTAGCCCAAGCAGTGCGACTTTTGAGCCTCTGTGTAGCACCTCCGACTTCGCAATGAACTCCGATTTGGGAAGCACACCGCCCGAAGCCGTCGAGATGCACAGCTTATCTGCCCCATTTTCTTGACCAAAATAGCCCACGATTTCATCAACCTCGCGGTCAGAAATTTCGAGCTCTGGGATCGTGCCAGCGGGCAGTCGTATCGCAGTCGGGAAGTTAGCACTTGCGCAGTATTTCAGCATCTTAACATACTCATCATCATTAGTGGGGGACATATACACTAAATTCGGCACATTTGAGAGCATCGGTATGTCAAACACGCCGTTATGTGCAGCATCAGTGGGAGTCACTCCGCAGCCAAGGACAATTAGAGTTGCTGGGCAATCGTTAAGCGTCCAGTCCTGTAGCACCTGATCGTAGGCCCTCTGCAAGAATGACGACGCGATAATCATATACGAGTCTACACCGAATTTTGCCATCGAACTAGCGATGCTTACTGCCGCCTGCTCAGCGATCGCAGTGTCAATATAACGTTCTGGGACTGTGTCTTGCAGTTTCCGCCCGAGAAGTGGTGATCCTGGTATTATAGCATAACTGTCGGGTTTGTTAATGATGTATTCAATGGTCTTGTCAATCGAGTTTACTATTAGCGCACGGTTCTCGTCATGTTTTACAGTGGGTGCTCCTGAAGTTTTGTCAAACGGTATGCCATAATGCCACGATTCGGGGTGCTTCACTGCGAAATCGAGTCCTTTGCCTTTTAACGTGTGTATATGTAGGACTACTGGGTGGTTGATGTCTTTAAGTTCTTCAAGCGCATCAATTAACTTTGCGAGGTCATTGCCCTCTTCTAAATATTTGTACTCGAACCCCATAAATGTGAAGATATTGTTCGGGTCAGTGCCACGGGTCGCCCGCAAGCGCGCCAACCCAGAATATAGACCGCCCGCATTGAAGTCAATTGACATTTCGTTATCATTAAGCAGCAGTATGAAGTTTGACTTGAGCATACCCGCATTGTTGAGCCCCTCGAACGCCTGCCCACCAGAGAGCGAACCGTCACCAAGCACTGCGACGACATTGAACTTCTCGCCCTTGATATCACGTGCCCGAGCGATGCCTACTGCTTGTGTTACTGAGGTTGAAGTGTGCCCGACGATGAAGTTGTCATATTCGGATTCTGCAGGGTTGCTGAAGGCTGAGGCACCACCTTTTTCATGGAACTTCTCCATCAGTTCGATGCGGTTCGTGAGCAATTTGTGCGGGAGGTCCTGATGCGAAACGTCCCAGACTAGTCTGTCATTCTTGAAATCGAAGACCTTGTGCAGCGCGATTGTAGGCTCGATAATGCCTAGATTTGGGCCGACATGACCTCCGACCTCAGCAAACTTGTCGATGAGGAACTGTCTAATCTCGTCAGAAACATTTTCTAAGCCGTCAAGACTCAGGGTTTGTAGCGCCTCAGGGAGATTTAAGCTTTTCGTGTACTCCATTCTCAGTAGTATAGCACTTATTTTTTCGCAGGTCACATTTCCCCATCATCACGTGTGTGGACCCTCGGGACAAGCCCAAGGGTGACAGGGGGGACACCAAGCGACCAGGGTGACAGGGAGGACACCAAGCGACCAGGGTGACACTACACTATTGTCATCTTTGGCTTTATGCCGAAGATCCATAAAGGGCGACGGGCACTCAAACACTGCTTAACATTTCTTGACATAGTGTTGTGCTACACTTAAAAAATAGGAAGGAGGCATGCATTGTTGAGGTCGAGACTGCGCAGTGTTATTATGTATATGTTGACGATTATGTTGACATTGATGATATCTACTGCCCCGACAAGTATCGCGCGTGCCGATGTAGGAACAAATGACGAAGCCATACACAACCCTTTCCGCGGGCAAGCAACACTCCGCATAGGCATTAAGTATGATCAACCAGGGCTGAGCTTCAAGGATGGGGGCACCTTCACTGGGCTTGATGTCGACGTCGCAAAGTATATCGCTAGTGAGTTCGGCTACGCTGAAGAACAACTGATCTTTAAGGAGGCGCCCGCAAAGCAGCGTGAAACTCTACTCCAACAAAATGATGTCGATATGATACTGGCGACCTACTCAATATCGGAGAAACGGCGCGAGATGGTGTCATTTGCAGGGCCGTATTTTGTCGCTGGACAAGACCTTCTAGTTCGGAAAGGTGACGACAGCATCACTGGGCCCGAATCGCTAGATGGTCGGAATCTGTGCTCAGTGACGGGCTCTACTTCGGCACAGACAATTAAGGACAAGTTCGCCAAAAGTGTCAACTTAATGGAGCAACCAGGCTACGGCGATTGCATTTCCGCGCTACAGTCTGGCGCGGTGGACGCCGTGACGACCGATGATATAATTCTTGCAGGGCTGGCAGCGCAGAAGGGTGCGGTGGACCTTAAACTAGTCGGCAAGCCGTTCACACAGGAGAAATACGGTGTCGGCATTAAAAAAGGTGAAGTTGAGGCAGCGGTCGAGATTAACAAGGCGATTCAGAAGATGATTGACTCGGGAGAGTGGTTGCGCGCAGTCGAGAAAAACACTCGCGGCACAAATTTCCAGCCGAACCCGCAGACTAACCCATCTGCATTTGAAGACTTAGGGATTATTGAGGCACAACGAGAGGCGCTAAGTGTTGATGCCAACGAAGATAATAATAGTCTGTCCTACCTCTTCGCTAAATATGATATACTGGGATCGTTCTTGGTCAACATCGAGTTGATGCTATTTTCGGGGCTGTTTTCGCTGCTCCTGGGTGTCCTTTTGTTGATTTTCCGCATAGTCCCGCTGTCCTCTTTGAGGCTCTTGGCATCAAGTTTCGTTGAGTTCTTCCGCAACATTCCGCTCACGATTGTGATGGTGTTTATGGCGCTCGTGGTCTTCTCTCAGTTCAAGTTCACAGTGTCCGACAATTTCGACGTCAACTTCTTCTGGCTGGCAGTCATCGGTCTTACACTTTATCACAGTGCGTTCGTTTGTGAGGCACTACGTTCCGGGGTGAACACTGTGCCACTCGGACAGGCTGAGGCGGCACGCTCGTTGGGGCTCGGCTTCAGGGCAACTGCATTCAAAGTTATACTACCTCAAGCATTTCGTGGTTCGATTGCGCCGTTGGGCAACACTCTAATCGCACTACTTAAAAACACTACAGTTGCGGCAGCAGCGTCCGTTGCGACTGAGACTTCGAGTTTGATGAGCAATATGATTGAGTTTGACCCGCAAGCCATTTTGCTGATTTTCTCTATATTTGCACTAGGCTACGTCATAATAATCATACCCATCGGGCTGTTGACGACCCACTTCTCTGATAGATTGGCGGTGAAACGATGAAACTACATGCTTCAGATCTTAGCGTTGAGAGTTTGGCACCAGGTGTCGAGGGGTCAGGGTTGTTGCCGGAGAACGTTAAAATCCAGACCCCAGCACTACATCGCCCGAAAGATAAGGGCACACTGCTCTTCGACATCCCAGGGAAAAAGGCGTTACGCAAAATACGCGTCTTCAATATTCTAGGCGGTATTCTTCTAATAATGCTGTTGATCTGGATCGGCATGGTTCTAGCATCAAATGGTCAGTTTGCGCCTGAACTTTGGGGAAATGCACTCAGTGTCGACGCCTGGACTAATTTCTACATCCCTGGGCTGTTGTCAACCCTTGAAGTCTCAGTTCTGGCAATCCTTGCATCTATACTGTTTGGCCTATTTTTCGGCAGTCTGCGTGTGTTGCCGAGCAGGATTTGCCGTGCACCTAGCGCGACTATTGTTGAGTTCTCCCGTGCGGTCCCCGTGCTCTTGTTTATGGTCTTCTTCTGGCGGTTTTTCTCGCTAATCGGAGTGGGTGAGGCCAGTAGTTTTTGGGCGGTGTTCTTCGGTCTATTGCTGTATAATGGCTCTGTCATCGCGGAATTACTGCGCTCCGGGGTGAACAACTTGCCGAAAGGTCAACGCGAAGCCAGCCTCTCTTTGGGGTTGACACGGACCCAGAGCCTACTCAAGGTGGAGTTGCCGCAGTCGGTGAAGTCAATGATACCCGCACTAGTCACGCAACTCGTCGTAGTTCTAAAAGATACCGCGCTGGGATCAATAATAATGTATACTGACCTGCTCCAGGAGACGAGGCGCTTGGCGTCGGCAAATTTCAATGTCCTACAGGCGATGACTATTGCAACACTGCTGTATTTCGCAATATGCTTCGCGTTAACTCGTGCTGTTGAGCATTTCGCGGATAAATGGGGAAAGTAGGTGCAGATGTTTAACAATTCGAATATATGTGCTACACTAGTGATATTGTGCTCAGTGCGAAAAGGAGGTCTCAATGCTGAAAATTAGCAAACTTTTGAATGCGAAACTTGTCGCTGGGGTTTCTGCACTCGCATTAGTTGCAGTCGGCGCAGTCGTGGTCGCAAATGCAGCGAGCAACTCTCCTGAGAAAACACCAAAAGCTGACGGCGGCGAAATCAGCTTCATACAGGACTCATCGTCTCCGAGTGGCTGGGACGAGCTCCACACATTTTACCAGTCAGGTTTCTTCGAAACGAAGCAGCCAATAACTGACGCACGTGTTTTAGTCGTTGGAGGCGGAGGTGCTGGAGGCGGAGGTAGCACCTCCGCTGTGGATGCTCAGATAAAGTCTGGTGGAGGCGGTGGTGCTGGAGAGGTTGTTGACGTCCCATTTGGAGCAGGTGCGAAGTTTTTGCAGAAGACTAATTATGTCGTCAATGTAGGTGTTGGTGGTGCAGGCTCTCAAAGTGCTATATGTAGAGCCAGTGCTACTATGAGTACTTTGGGAACCGGGGGGGGTGCTTCTCCTGGAAAATCGCCATACGGCAAAGGACAAAGTTCATCAATACAGTATGCCGATGATGGTGGGTCAGTAAAGATTCTCGGTGCTAACGGTGGCGGAGGTGGAGGCACACACTGGGGCAATGTCTGCCATACAACTGGAGGCGACGGCGGGTCTGCAGGCGGACAGAGTTGGCAAAATACGTATGATCCAGGACAAGCGGTGAAATACGCAGACAACCCAGCTTGGGCAAATGACAATAGTCATGGAAATTCGGCATTAACTGCTACAACTTCTCCAAATTACTGCAACTCAAACACTGGTGAAGGTGGAAGTGGTGCTGGGTCTTCTGGGAAAATTTTAGATGTAGGAGGAACATGCGGGGATGGTGTTGCCAACATAAACATCAAACAATGTCCTCTCGGTGGAAATGGCTATACTTCTGACATTTTCGGACATGAAGAGGAGTTCGCTGGCGGCGGAGGCGGAGGAAATTTCGACTGCGAGTTTGGCTCTGGAAGGGCTGGCGGAGGTGATGGAGCGTTCATCGACATGACTGATACTGCACGTTTTCCCGTTCAATATAAAGTAGTCGGTAAAAATGCAAAACGTAACACAGGTTCAGGCGGAGGTGGCGGTGCTTTCTTACCAAATGGTACTGGTTATGCTAATAGTAACACATTTGAGGCCGCGATGGCAGTAGGTGGGGACGGCGGGTCGGGAATTGTCGCTATCCGTTTCCATTGGACACCCGAAATCGAGAATAAGACATCACGCTTGACCCAAGTTGCGGACGGCGGGTCAGTGTCATTTCTTTTGAGTGGAACAGGGTATGACGAGATGCACATTTTCAAGTCTTCAGATGAACTTAAAGTGCACAATGACAACATAAAAACTGGTGCAGCCTATGACATCAACACTGCGCGCGTTCTAGCTGTCGGAGGCGGTGGCGCTGGAGGGTCAGCGGGAACATATAATAGCACTATAATTGGAGGTTTCGGCGGTGGTGCAGGGGGGATGCTTGATCTCGATGCGGAAGCGTTCGATAAAGGTGTTAATTACCCTGCTCATATAGGCGCAGGCGGAACTTCGACTGATGCGAGTCAAAATGGCTGGGGGTCAAAAGGTCAAGATACGACAATTTCTGACATTTTGGCTTGTGGCGGAGGTGGAGGCAAAAACTCAATTAAAGGATCTCCTACCACAGATATAGATGTATACCCAGGTCAAGGGGGGTCATCTGGAGGGGCAAGAATTACTAATAAATCTAGCTATACTGGCGCGCCTCCTGATCCAAGATGTATTCCCTCCCAAGGCAATGCTGGAGGTGGTGTTAATACTAATAATAGCACAAATTGGCATTTAGGGCCTGGAGGCGGCGGTGCAGGAGGGATTGGTGCGACAGTTAATACTTATGGCCCTGCTCAGCCTAGCAATTCTGGCGACGGAGGAAAGGGTAGATACACTGACATTACTGGTGTTTTAACTTGTCTTGCTGGCGGAGGTGCTGGCTCTGGATCATTGAGTGTTGTCGGTGCAACAACTTACCGAACTGGTATTGGAGGAAGTAACGGCGGCGCTGATTCATTAACTAATCGTGGAATATGTACTGGAGGCGGCGGTGCAAATGGAACTGCAACTGCAAACACAGCGTATAGTGGAATAGTAAATACTGGTGGTGGAGGTGGCGGCAGCGGCGGAGGCGGTTTGAGTGCCGTGTATCCTGGCGGCAGCGGAGGCTCTGGGATAGTCGTTGTGCGTTTCCCTTATCTGTTCACAATCGAGTCTGCTGCTGTGACTAGAGTTGACGATAGGACTTTGCACATCTCTGCACGTGACCTGTTGAACTCTGCGAATGACCTTGACGCGTATGAAGTAAAATGTGTGTCTGAGGACGGAAGTCATGAAATTTCAGCGAGCTTGACTGCGCAGGCGTCTGGTGTGGACGACAATATCGTAGAACCTGAAGACATTCCTGAAAACATTGAGAACCACTGTAAAGTCCGTCCTGTAAGCAAGCGCACTGGGTCTAACGGTGCAACTACTGGGCCGACGAAACAAAAGGGTGCATGGGTTGAGGCGACTTCAATATCTTCAGACCTGCCGGACGACCCTAGCCTAATTCCAGACAGCGAAATATCTGGCATCAGTGCCGCACCTTCTAAGACTGAGGCGTCTTCTGTGGATTTGCGTATCGCTCCTGTGTTCAAGAATTACAAGCAGGACAAGGAGCTCAAGATTGAAATTTGGCGCTATCTGGACAAAAACTGCTCAGTTGACGTTGAGGCATGGGTGAAAAATGTGCAGACGAAATGCTATAAATCAGCTGAACGTGTTGCCACGAATGTCTTCTTCCCGCAAGATGGTGGACCGTATAAGTTTACAGATAAGCGGTTATTCCCAGGCTCTGTTGGTGATCCTTCAATTCGCCTACGCCAGAATGTGGAGTATACTTACGTCGCGGTCATCTATAACAAGTATAACGAACTGACAATATACCAGCCGTCCAGTAGTAAGGCGTCAGCTGAGTCACTAGCTGGAGCGTAACTACGACACTGCAATGTGCTATGCGTGACTCTATCTTCTCTCTAACTGACGTCTGTGTTAAGCGGCAAGGTAAATTGCTAGTCGAGAACATCAACTGGGAGGTGAAACCTGGCGAAAACTGGGTGTTGCTGGGGCCAAATGGTATCGGTAAATCGACGATAATCAATATCATTGCGACCCGGATGTTCCCGACCTCAGGTAGCGTTGAAATACTGGGCAATGAACTAGGCAAATTCGACGTGTTTTCGATCAGAGACCGTATCGGAGTTCTCAGCGCTGACTTCTCCGCCAACTTCAACAATAACGAAAAGGTGCTTGACATTGTGGCGCTCGGTCGGACATCGACAACTGCACTTTGGGGCGATGAGCGTGACGAGGCACTTCTTAACCAGGAGAATATCACTGCCGCACGAGATATGCTTGAGCAATTTGGTGTCTTGCGGATTGCTAACTCAAATTGGGGTGTTCTGAGTCAAGGTGAACGCAAGAGGGTGCAAATGGCGCGAGTGTTAGTGTCCGACCCCGATTTAATCCTACTAGACGAACCCACCGCGGGACTTGACCTTTCTGGGCGGGAATACGTGGTCAACACTCTGAACAAGATGGCGTCGATAAACAGGAACGATAAGCGAGACCGCGCGATAATACTAGTCAATCACAACGTAGAAGAGATACCGCCGAGTTTCGACAAAATTGCGATAATGGGTGCAATATCCAAGGAGTATAACGCACCTGGAACCCTGAAATACTGCGGAGATATCAAGACAACGTTAAACAGTAAGAACTTGAGTAGCGCCTACGGGATAGACCTAACTGTGCAAAAAACCGCGAACTTGAGATATTTTGCCTCGTCTTCAGTAATTCTTGAACAAAAAGTGCTATACTAGTGATGTAAGGTTTATGGGGTCGCCCGTGATGTTATTTTTTTGACTAGAAGGAGTTAATATGCGTCGTGCAAAGATAGTAAGTACAATTGGTCCTGCAACGGAATCTCTCGAGCAGATGACGAAACTCGTGGCGGCAGGTATGGATGTCGCGCGCTTGAATCGTAGCCATGGAACCCCAGAGGAGCACCAGAAAGTTTATGACAATGTGCGCCAAGCAGCGAAGGCAAACGGCAAGAATGTCGCAGTTCTAGTGGATTTACAAGGCCCCAAGATTCGCCTAGGGAAGTTCGAAAATGATGAGAAACACTATTTGGAGAATGGTGACCTAGTGAAAATTGACATTAACGTTGACCTAGGCTCTAAGCAGTCGGATGGTTCAATACTCGTCGGCACAACTTATAAAGGTCTACCAGGCGATGTCAAGGTCGGGGACCCACTGCTTATCGATGACGGTAAGGTTAAACTTGAGGCTGTGGCAGTGGACGCGACAACAATTACTGCCAAGGCTGTAGTTGCGGGGCCAATCTCGAACAATAAGGGTATCAACTTGCCGTGGGCTGCTATGGCTGTTCCTGCACTGAGTGAGAAGGATAAAGAGGACCTACGCTGGGCGGTGAAAATTGGTGCAGACATCATCGCATTGAGCTTCGTGCGGTCGAGTAAAGATTACCAAGATGCGCTGGAAATCATGCAAGAAGAGGGGCGCGTGATCCCAGTGATTGCAAAAGTAGAGAAACCGCAAGCTGTGGACAACCTTGAGGAAGTGGTGAAGGCGTTTGACGGGATTATGGTTGCACGCGGTGACCTTGCGGTCGAGATGCCACTTGAAGAGGTCCCGCTAGTGCAGAAGAAGTGCATTGAGTTGTGCCGACGCTACGGAAAGCCAGTAATCGTTGCTACTCAAGTGCTAGAGACTATGACGAACAACCCGACTCCGACTCGCGCAGAGGCTTCGGACTGCGCTAATGCTATTTTGGACGGTGCCGATGCTACTATGACCTCAGGTGAAACTTCAGTTGGTGAGTATCCGATATTGACCATTGAGACTATGGCGCGTATCTCCGAGTTCCAGACTGACAACGGCTTCGGTCGCATCCCGAGTGTTGAGGACTTGACTAATGAGGATGGTGGAGCATTGATTGCTGGTGCTGTGAAGACTGCGGAGACACTTGGTGCCAAGGCAATCGTGGTGCTGACCGCTTCTGGGACTGCCGCACGTTTGGCGTCAAGACTGCGCCCTAATGTTCCGATCATCGCACTCGCCCATGATGACCACACTACTGCTGCGTTGGCACTTTCTTGGGGTGTGGATGCGTTCAATGTTGAGACGATCAGTTCGACCGATGAAATACTATACAAAGTTGACGAGATCTTGAAGAGCAATGATAAAGCACAAGATGGTGATATTGTAGTAGTTCTTTCTGGGCAACCGATTTGTCATGTTGGTGGCACGAATACTGTCACTGTGCATAAAATTGGCGAGTACAAGTAGGCAGGTGAAGGCGTAAAATGAGTTTTGCTACCGATTTAGAAGCCAAGGCGAAGAAGAATGTTAAGACTATTGTGCTCCCCGAAGGTGAAGATGACCGGATTTTGCAGGCGGCGAACGAGGTGCTCAGCAAATCAGCAGTTGACCTAGTCGTCCTCGGTGATGAGAAGCAGATACTCGCTCGTGCGGCTGAACTAGGGCTGAAAAATGTCGGCGACGCGAAGATCATTGACCCCGAAGACCCAGAACTACAGGAGAAAGCAGTGGCTAAATTCGTCGAAGTGCGTAAAGCCTCTGCGGTCAAGAAAGCTGAGAAACAGGGCGTAAAATTCGACGAGGCAGCGTTTCTAGAGGAGGCGAACAAGAGCGTTCAGGACATTTCAACCTTTGCTACCCTCTTGGTGAAGTTGGGGCTTGCGGACGGTATGGTGTCTGGTGCAATTCATACCACTGCCGACACTATTCGCCCTGCGCTACAGATAATCAAGACGAAGCCAGGACGCAAAACCGTTTCAGGTGCATTCTTCATGTGTATACCTTCACCAAGCATCTCTCGTGCGGCGGAGCAGGTGTTACTTTATGCCGACTGCGCAGTGAACCCGAACCCAGAGCCTGAAATCGTTGCAGACATTGCACTTGCGAGCGACGAGACGGCAAAGCAGTTCGGGCTAGAGTCACGCATCGCGCTGTTGAGCTACTCGACGGGCACCTCTGGTAAAGGTCAAGATGTGGACGCTACGAACCTGGCAGTTAAGGAACTTGAACGCCTTGCGAGCGAGGGGCAGGTGGCTATAGAATTCGAAGGGCCTATCCAGTATGACGCGGCGACTGACCCTGACGTGGCCAAAATCAAGATGCCCGACTCGAAGGTTGCGGGTAGAGCCACGGTCTTCGTGTTCCCTGACTTGAAAAGCGGAAACATCACGTATAAGGCAGTCCAACGCTCGAGTGGCGCTCTAGCAATCGGTCCAGTGCTACAGGGGTTGAACGCGCCTGTGAACGACTTGAGTCGCGGTGCGCTGGTGGAAGATATTGTGAACACGATTTACTTGACGGCAGTTCAGGCACAGGGGTAAGTGCAGGAGAGAGTAGGAGGATAGCGTTCTGGAAGAAGACCAAGTAGTATACTCTAAAAGTGTGAGTGATTTCGATTACCCGCACCTGTGTTTGTGCGTCATCGAGGTGTTTTTTGAGAACGATGCCAACAATACTATATCCGTGAAGCCAATTATCGAGCGGTATGCACATTTCATCGGCCTGAAACTGAACATTGACGCTCGGGATGATGAAAAGTGGCGCGAATGGAGTATTACTGACTGTTTGAAGTCAATAGTTGAGATGGACGCGGCAAAACGTGAGCAGATATTCAACCAGAAGATACTGAGCAGCCTGACGATTCTACTGGAGTTGATGGCTAAGGCGAAGATTGAAGTGCTTGAGGACGTAGTGCTGATGGGGGAGAGCCCTAAGAAAATTGAGGAGTTTAGGCGGAAGTTGGAGCAGAAGGGCTACCTAAAGAAGTTTAATGATGCGATGATGCGTGACATATTTGGAAAGGATGTGGCAATGAAGAGGAAAAAGGATGACAAGCAAGTAGGGGTTGAGGCTCCGTTGAAGAGTGTTGCGGCGACTGTGATTCAGACGTCAACCCGCAAGATACAGTTGTTCCCAGCGGTATACGGAGCGGCGAAGTGGGGTGTGTTGACGCTAGTTGGCATTATCGTTTCGTTCGCGTCAGGCATTCTCGGAGTGATTTTCTTTGGGCAGCATGATGGGTTAACCTCGCTGAACTGCTATAACTACGCGCAACAAGTCTCACAGCAGGCGAGTCAGTATGCGCAGATGGGGGTTTCAGGTTCGGCGGCTGGGGCGGTCCCCGCGCAAATTCAAGACATCTGCTCGTCGAACTCTAACTTCCAGGCAGTGGGGATTATTTTTGTCGTGCTGACGGTCCTCGCGGTGGGCTTCACAATCTTCGTTTCCGTCCGACTAGTCAAGATGCTACTCCACAATCAGTTTGCCTCGGCGCACAATGGGTTCGAACTGACACACTTCCAGCTCACGAATAGCATCCAGACTGCGAAAGAAGCACAAAAATGAGTGCATCAATCCAGATGAGCGAAAGAAGCACAAAGATGGGTTGGAGTGGTGGGGCTACACTAGCAACACAGTGGCAATCGCCATAATACAGTTACCGTTTCCGAGGTCCGAGATTAGTCCGTCAGTTGTTGTCGCGGACACATTAACCTGGCAGCCAACTACACTAGAGATGTCATTGCGCATATTTGGGAGCACTGATAGCAGACGCGGTCTGCGTGCAACTATTTGGACTGACGCCGACTCGGGCACAAAACCTGCTGATTTGACCTCTTGGAGAACGCGCTCAAGTATTCTGCGCCCAGAGGCACCTTTCCATTCCTTTTCGCCCACGCCAATCAAGCCACCGAGATCTGGGAGTCCTGCAGCGAGTAGAAATGCGTCACTCAACGCGTGTGCAACAACATCTGCGTCAGAGTCACCGTCTAGCTGGTGGTAGTCGGGGAAATTTTGCAGACCTAACTTAAGGACCCCGTTGTCGGAGAACCCGTGGACGTCTAGCGCAGTGCCTATTCTTATTCCACTAGTGTAGCACAATTATCGTCGCCGTGTTTCCACTGGATCCTCGGGACAAGCCCAAGGATGACATGAAGGGTCAGTGTGTCCAAGGATGACATGAAGGGTCAGTGTGTTTGTGTCAGTGGATCCTCGGGACAAGCCCGCGCCTACCCTTGGCTTCATGCCACGCTACGCTGGGATGACATGAGGGGTCAGTGTGTTTGTGTCAGTGGATCCTCGGGACAAGCCCGCGCCTGCCCTTGGCTTCATGCCGAGGGATGACATGAGGGGTCAGTGTGTTTGTGTCATTCTTGGCTTTATGCCGAGAATCTAGGGGGCCCAGTGTGTCAGGGGATTATCGTCTTTTTTTAATGACGAGGTATACTCCGTATCCAAGCAATAGCAGAACGCTAAGCAGACTTATGTAGAACCCCACTGCAGTCGCCTTAGACATACCGAAATGTGATTCAACTTGCCCGCTGAAACCGGCTGGAAGTGATATTTGGACCATACCGTCGTCGCTTTGTGTGACTTCAAGGTCAGCTTGAGTAGCATTTTGCACACCCACTGCTTGATACCCAGGATAATAGAACTGTGGCAAGACTAGTTTACCGCCCTCTGGAAGGCTTAGACTAGCGGAAAAATGGGAGCCATCTTTAGTGTAGTCGTTAAGTTTGAGTCCATTAACACTAGGATACTTCTCTGCGAACTGTTTGACTGAGTTGTCGGGTGAAACCGCATGAAAACGCTGTGGGAAGACGTCGCCTTCTGCAGTAGAAAAATCTGCAAGAGTAGGCGAATTAAGGTCAACACTCGCAGCCACTCTAGACAAGTCTTTATCTACGCTTATGTGGTCATACTGATAGAGTATAGGGGTGGCTTGAACAACTAATATAACTGCGAGAATTACAAAGAACGCCCGCCCGCGATGCTCACTGCGACAATTCCGCTTCAGTCGCGAGTAGACGAAATGATATAGTATTATGCCAGAGATTGCACTCAAACAGACGGTGAATATTGAGCTGAAGCGATAAGCAAACTGAAATACGCTGAATGTATTTGGCAACAATTTCCAGTTTACTAGGTTTGTGGTCAGAATTATCGAAAATACTGAAAGAAAGGTGAGTAAATATGTAAAAGGCTTAAGCTTTGGTGGTAAATTCTTGAGAAAGAAGAGTGCGAGCAGTAAAATTATCGCAAATATGTATCCCAGACGTGGAACTGATTGTGAATCATACGGTGACTGGAAAGTACCGTCGAAATGGAATAGATTGATAAATGATGATGCGTAGCCATTCATATTCGATGGGTTCATTTGCTTGTCATTAGTCCTGAAGTAGGTGTCTGAGACCATATATATCTTGGAGAATGTCGTTTCAAGGAAGGGCAATGTGTAGAATGCTGTTAGCGCAAAAGTGATAAGTCCAGATAAGAAAATCTGCTTCCAAGGTCTGAGTTTCTTCAGGTATTTAGCGTTCAGTAGCAATATTAGAACTGCAATTGCTCCCCACATCGCGATAGAAAGCGTGTGGCTCAATAATATACCAGATGCACCAATTGTAAGAGCAGCAACACCATTCTTACCGTTTAAGATTTTGTAAAGTCCAAGCAAAAGCAGGGGAGCGAAGATCATCGCATAAAATTCACCAACAGCAAAGCGGCGCACTACGCAGACGAAAAAATACGGCGACAACATGAAAAATAGTGCTGAAACTAGTGCAATAACATATTGACCCTCAACTTTACTGGCAATTTCGCGCACAAAATAGAACATGAACAGACCCGCCAGGAGGAATGCGAGGAATGTGAATGCCAAATGTGTAAGAACTTGGTCCCTTAGGAGAAAGTATATGAGGTCGAAGATGTAGGCGCCTAATGGTGGATAGTTCAAACCTATTGCGTAACCGAACCCGTGAACAGCATTTGGAGCAAGTTGCGGGACAATTTGACCGTCGTGAAGCGCATCGAGAACTGACTTGAACCTACCGAAATGGAAGCTTAAGTCATCAGAAAAAACGATATTAGTGCGATAGAGAACTGCAGTTAAAAATGCGGACATAGCAAGAATTGGAGACAAGTACTTGAGCCTGAGGTGCAATTTAGTACAGGTTAGACTATTGTAGGCGCTCTTGCAAACTGTTGAAACTCTACCCGACAACGCTAGCCCTCTTCCTTGATGAGATACAACGGTCGGTTCTTAGTTTCTATGAAGATTTTGCCGACATATTCGCCGATAACACCAAGAACGAGGAGTTGGACACCCCCGAAGAATAGAATGACTGCCATTGTGGAAGGGTAACCGTGCAAATCTATTCCAAAAAATATATTCTTGATGAGGATATAGACGATATAGACGAACGATGCGAATGAAAAAACAACACCTAGAATCGTTGCCAGCCTCAATGGCGAAGTTGTATATGAAGTGATACCGTTTATTGCTAATGAAATCAACTTGAAATAGTTCCACTTAGTTTTGCCCGCAGAACGCTCGTCGCGTTTATAAAGAATCTCCTTCTTGTTGTAGCCAATCCAGGAAAACAGTGCCTTAGTGTTCCGTTCTTCTTCGTGTATCAACTTCATCGCGTCAACACATTTTCGGTCGAGCAGCCTGAAGTCACCAGTATCAATTTGAATCTCCACTTTTGCGACGCTTTGGAGTAGCCGGTAATACAGTTTCGAGGTCGTCTTCTTCAGCCAAGTTTCTCCTTTTCGGCTGCTACGTCTTGCGTATACGTCATCAAATCCATGCTCCCAGTACTTTAACATTTCCCAGACGAGTTCAGGGGGGTCCTGCAAGTCGGCGTCTATGAAGAGAACTGCGTCGCCTTGAGCCTTGTCGAGTGCGGCTGCCATTGCGATTTCCTTGCCGAAGTTCCTGCTCAGTGAGAAATAGCGCACGTCAAAGCCGTCCGCAGCAGCAGTGAAATCACGAATCATTGGCACTGTGTTGTCGGTCGAGCCGTCGTCCACAAACACGAACTCTAGGCGGTAGTTCTCATGTGCTGCACCAGGTGTGGTTGAGTGCGAAAGTTCCCATAGTCGGTCAAAAAGCATACTGAGCGACTCTTCCTCGTTGTAGGCGGGGATCAGAATGCTAATTAGTTTCGTGTCTATACCAGTAGTATAGCATATTAGGCCGCGGTGTTCATCATCTGCTAGTGTCACCCCGCAGCATAAAGCCAAGGATGACAGTAGAGGGGGCGGGGCGTTTGTGTCACCCTTGGGCTTGTCCCGAGGGTCCACTCGCGCGATTGACTATTGAATGGATCCTCGGCATAAAGCCAAGGATGACAGTAGAGGGATCAGTGTGTGCGAGGATGACAGGGGGCGGATAGCGCACGGATGACAGTAGAGGGGTCAGTGTGTGCGAGGATGACAGGGGGGCGGGTGCTACATAAAATAGCCGAGTTTTGTGTAGTGCGCTTGATTTTTACCAATAAGTCGATTTTATACACACCTTCACAAGCCATGCTTAATATTTCGTTAACACAATGCGTGCTATACTAGAGTTATAAGTGGCAGGACTCAATGAAAGGGGTTAGATATGAAGAGTGGTGTAAGCAAATTCGCTAGCATTTTATGTGTAGGCGCATTAGTATTCGCGGGCGCAGTGGGGCTCTCTAGTTGCGGTAATTCGGATAAAAAGGGCACCGACACTAAGGCGGCTTCGTCAGACACTTTGGCATACGGGACGCTAGACAAGCTAGTCTGCCTCGACCCGGCGTGCAGTTATGATAATGGATCCAAAGCGGTTCAAGACAATGTTATGGAGAAGCTCTTTGACTATAAGTATGGTTCGATTACCCCTGAGCCGAGTTTGGCAGCGAGTGACGGTGAGTTCACTAATGCCGGTACGGATTATGTCGTCAAGTTGCAAGAGGGGCTGAAGTTCAGCAATGGCCACGATTTAACCTCGTCGGACGTCAAGTTCTCATTCGACCGCATAGTCAAGATAAATGACCCCAACGGGCCTGCTACAATGCTTGATAATCTCGACAGCATCACGACTCCGGACCCCTTAACTGTTGACTTCAAGCTCAAAAATGCGGACGACATCACATTCAAGTCTGTTTTAGCGGCCAATGCGGGCTATATTGTTGACGAAGAGACCACACCAGCAGATAAGGCTATGGAAGACTCTGCTTTTGTGAAGGCGAACGGCTTTTCGGGACAGTACAAAATCACCGACTATAAGAAGAATGAGTCGATCCAGATGACAATTAACCCTGATTATAAGGGCATCAACGGCGCAGCGAACATCAAAAACGTTAATATGACCTATTATACTCAGGCGTCAAACTTGAAGATGGATATCGCTGATGGCAAAATTGAGTTCTCCTACAACGGTTTAGACGCAACTTCAATTGAAGACTTGAAGAATAACCCGAACGTGAAGGTCAATTTCGGTGACGGTGGGCGCTTTGACTTCCTAGTGTTCGACACCCACATTCAGCCTTTCGGTAGTTCACAGCCAGACGCAAACCTAGCGAAGGCAAAAGCGGTCCGTGTTGCTGTGGCTAATCTGATTGACCGTGACGCAATTGCCAAAGGTCCGTTCAAGGACACTTTTAGGCCTGTGTACTCACTTGTCGGTAATGGAATTGAGGGGCAGAAGAACACTTATAAAGATCAATACGGCGAGAATGGAAAACCGAGTCTAGAGAAGGCGAAGGCAGCGTTCGCTGAGGCTGGTATTACCGGAAAAGTTGACATTAACCTATACTACAACTCGGAGCATTATGAGCCGGTATCGACTGAGGAATACAATATGCTTAAGAGTCAGCTCGAAGAAAGCGGTTTGTTCAACGTAACGCTCGCGACAACTGAGTGGGTGCAGTATCAAAAGGACCGCGTCAACACTGGCGATCATGACGGCAAATATCAGGCTAACCAAATGGGCTGGTTCAACGACTATCCCGATGCCGACAACTTCATCCGCCCGTTCTTTGGTGTAACGAACTTCCTTCATGAGGGGTATGAGCCAGATGCTGAAACTGCCAAGTTAATTGCGTCAGAGTCAGGTATTGTGGACAAGGCTGAGCGTATAGCGTCTCTTGAGAAGATACAAGATGCCGTGACGGCTGACGCGCCAGTTATTCCGATTGTGCAAGGTGAAGTTAAGACTTTCACTTCGAAGAGCATTAACGGTGCCGAGAAGATTACTGATGCACTTCAGTCCTTCCGCATCGGTGCTTTAAGTAAGGTGGCGTCATAATCTAGGGGCACTTTGCCGATGAGGGAACGCATAGGTAGCAGCAAGTTTGGGCAATGGGTCAGTGAGCATTCATTCCTCAGGTTTGTTGTCACGCGTTTTCTACTGATTATACCGACACTTTTCATACTTGTGAGCGTAGTCTTCTTCATAATGCGCTTGACTGGCGACCCGATCACCGCAACTATGGGTGGCAAACTTCCACAAACCCAAATCGACAAGTTGATTCACGATGCAGGTTATGACAGACCGATTTTTGTGCAGTACTTCGAGTATTTAGGTCAACTCTTCTCTGGTGACCTCGGCAAATCCGTTAAGCTCAATATGCCTGTTACTGAGTTAATCTTGACTTATGGTACCGCAACAGTTGAGCTAGCAGTTTTAGCGCTAATCGTCGCATTCGCAGTCGGCATTCCGCTCGGTAAGTTGGCGGCGAAATACAGGGATAAGTGGCAAGATGTTACCGTTCGCCTCTTCAGTATCTTCTGCTACGCAATGCCCGTCTTCTTCCTCGGACTGCTCCTGAAGTTGATTTTCACGGTTCAACTCGGTCTCTTGCCGTCTTCAGGGCGGGTCTCCTCAAACCTACAGTCTCAGTTAAGCAATGTTGATTTCCCTACTGGGTTCTACGTCATTGACTCACTGCAAACTGGTGACCCCGAAGTAATTGGCGACGTTTTTGCCCACGCGATTTTGCCTGCGGTCGCACTCGGACTTTTAACTGCGGCGACTTTCATTCGACTCATCCGCACCAATCTCATCTCAACGCTCTCAACAGACTACATCTTCGCGGCAAGGACCCGTGGTGTGAGCGAAAAGCGCATTCTGAACAAGCACGCCTTCAAACCGGCACTTATCCCAATCATCACCGTTATGGGTATGCAAATAGCACTGATGCTCGCGGGCGCAGTCTTGACGGAGACGACATTTGAGTGGAAGGGGCTAGGCTACCAACTGTCCGAATTGCTTAAGGCGCGTGATTTTATGGCGGTCCAAGGCATTGTGATTTTCATCGCGATTGTTGTGTCGGTGGCGAACTTCATTGTTGACGTTCTCGCTGCATATATTGACCCGAGAGTGAGGTATGGCAAATGAGCAGACTCGGCAACCTCCCGATTATCAAGCATATCCGCCAAAGTGTTGGACTTCAATGTTTCATGCTCATAACTGGCCTCGCGATTGTGGTTTTGTTTGTCTTGACGGCAATTTTCGCACCACTAATTGCGCCATACGGGTTCTCGCAGATTAAGGACGCCTCAGGAGTTAGTTTCGGTGCCCAAAAAGAGCCATCTGCAGAGCATATTTGGGGGACAACTGTCGGTGGGCTTGATGTATTTTCGCGGGTTATTTGGGGGGCACAGACAGCGCTGATATCAATCCTTGTAGCAGTCATCGCCTCAAGCATTCTCGGTATTCTCTTAGGGCTAGTTTCCGGTTATTTTGGTGGGAAAGTTGACCGCGTTCTAGTAGTCATTGCCGACGCGATTTACTCTTTCCCTAGCCTTCTCCTCGCGATTTTGCTGGCGATAATGATTAACTCGACTGGGGGTAATGCATTTGCGGGAATTTTAGCAGCGGGCATTTCGATTACTGTGGTCTTCGTTCCCCAGTATTTCCGCGTAATTCGGAGTGAAGTGCTACGGATTAAGTCAGAGGCATTTGTTGAGTCGGCGAAAGCCATTCACGCCCCGATTACTAGGATCCTCTTCAAACATGTGCTCCGTAACTCAACTCGCACTCTCCCAATCGTGATTACTATGAATGCGGCGGAGGCGATTTTAACACTGGCAGCACTCGGGTTCTTGGGGATGGGCATTGAGCCAAGTTCAGCGTCGGAGTGGGGTTACGACTTGAATCGGGCGGTTAGTGATGTGACGAGTAATATTTTGTGGACATCAATCTTTCCTGGTGCAGCAATTGTGCTTGTAGTGATTGGTGTGACGCTTCTTGGTGAAGGCCTAAACGACTTGAGCGACCCACGCCTGAGAATACGACGGAAACCTAAAGCCTTTGATGGTACCTTGCCTGATGACGGGGAGGTGAAACATGACTGATGTAGTGCGCCTTGACAACCTCAGAGTCCGTTTCTCGACTGATAATGGTGACGTGGACGCGGTCAAGAATGTGTCACTAAATGTTAGGGAACGGGAAATACTCGCTATCGTCGGGGAGTCGGGGAGCGGTAAATCGGTTAGCACTAAAACGATCCTGCAAATGTTACCAGACTACGCCATTGAAGACGGTGCGGTTTTGTTGAAGTCAAGTGAAACTGGCAAACTACGAGATGTGACCAGTTTGGGTTATAGGGAACTCCGTGAGATACGGGGACAGGACGCTTCAATGGTTTTCCAGGAGCCGTCTAATGCACTGAACCCTGTCTATCGTGTCGGGTGGCAAATTGCTGAGGGGATTCGTGCACACCTGCCAAAAGGTGAGAAGTTGAGTAAGGCTCAAGCTAAAGAGAAGGCGATTGAGATTATGCGGACAGTTGGTATTCCTGATCCAGAAGTGCGCGTTAACTATTATCCGCATCAGTTTTCTGGCGGACAGAAGCAGCGAATCGTGATTGCTCAGGCTTTAGTGCTCGGTGCTAAACTTATTATAGCAGATGAACCCACCACCGCGCTCGATGTCACTGTGCAGGCTGAGATACTTGAACTTTTGAAGTCGATACGTGACGAGTTCGGTACTTCAATCCTCCTGATTACGCACAATATGGGGGTCGTAGCGGATATGGCGGACCGCGTGGTCGTGATGAGTGAGGGGGCAGTTGTTGAAGAGAACGATGTCTTTAAGCTCTTCGCAGTTGCGGAAAATGAGTATACAAGAGCACTTTTAGCGGCGGTTCCTCGAATTGATGCGGCAACTCGTCGTGTTAACACCCGTAAGAATCCGCTGACTAGTCAAAATGAGGTCATTTGTGTGAAAGGCTTGACTGTCGAATACCCCGCAGGTTTCGGTGTGCAATCGTTCAAAGCGGTCGACAATATCAGTTTCAGTATTCGCAAAGGTGAAGTTCTAGGGCTGGTCGGGGAGTCGGGGAGCGGTAAGTCAACAACTGGGCGGGCGCTAATCAATCTCGTGAAGTCGAAGGGTGACATTTCGCTTTTCGGTCAGGACGTACGGAAGTTGAACAAGAAGCAGATGACTGAGGTTATGCGTAAAGTCGGCTACATTTTCCAGGACCCCGCGTCGAGCTTCAACCCACTTCAGACTATTGGTGAGGCGATCGCTGAGCCACTGCTAATCGCGGGCAAAGGTGACCCGAGTGGGTTCGGTGTCAGTCGCTATGAGGAGGCATTACCGCGCGTGGAGCGTCTTTTGGGGCTTGTGCATTTACCTGCGGAGTTTTGCACCCGTTTCCCGCATGAGCTCAGCGGTGGGCAACGTCAAAGAGTAGGGTTTGCGCGGGCGTTAGCGTTGCAACCGGAAATCATTATTGCAGACGAGCCCACTAGCGCGTTAGATGTCTCGGTCCAGGCGGAGGTGCTTAAGCTTTTCCTTGAGCTCCAAGATCGTCTACAGTTTAGTTGCCTGTTCATTACACATGACTTAGCGGTTGTAGATATGGTTTCGGACACAATTGCCGTGATGCAGAAGGGGAAGATTGTCGAGATGGGTACTGGTGAGCAAATTTTGACGAACCCTGGGCAGGACTATACGAAGCAGTTACTCAAGTCATTACCACTACCGGACCCGCAGTTGCAGCGCGCCAAAGATTAGATACAAGGGGAGGAGAGTATGCCTAATGCCTGAAATGCCTGAGGTTGAGACGATTCGCAGGGGACTTTCAAGTCGTTTACGGGGACAAATCCTTGAGCGGGTTGAAGTTTTGAATGCGAAGAGTGTGCAGTTTGGTGTAGGCGGTGAGGGTGCGACTTCGAAGTTTCCCACTGGTCAGAAAGTGGAAGGTTTGCGACGCTTCGGCAAGCTTTTGGCGGTCGACTTTGAGTCAGTTACGGCAGTTTTTCACCTCAAGATGACGGGACAGTTAGTGTATAGAGGCGAGAGCGAATTCGGGGGCGGACACCCGTCGGACTCTCTGATTGGCGCGCTTCCTGATAAGTCAACTCGAGTAATTTTGGGGTTCGCTGATGGTGACTTGTATTTTAACGATCAGCGCAAGTTCGGGTTCGTGAAGTTTTTGCCGACAAATGAGGTGGAGAACATACCATTTGTTCGTGCGCTCGGACCTGAGCCAAGTTCTGACGCGGAATTGGATGACATGGATTTTCAGAGGTTTTTGTTGAGGGCACGTCGTCACAAGAAACTGTCTGTTAAAGCGGTGTTGCTTGACCAGCGGGTCGTTGCAGGTATCGGTAACATTTACGCCGACGAGGCACTTTGGATGACAATGCTGCATCCTGCCACGCCAACTCAATTAGTCACTGATGAGCAATTACTCGCATTGTCCCGGAACGCTGCGAAAGTCATGCAGACTTCACTAGACCATGGTGGGTCAACTGCCCGCAATTATGTTAACGCTGACGGGCAGCGCGGTGCATACCTTGACTTCGCGAATGTCTACGGGCGCTCGGGGCAACCCTGCCGGCGATGCAGTACACTTCTTGAAAAAATTCGCGTCGCCGGCAGGGGCACAACCTACTGCGCGCAGTGCCAGATTGAGTCGCTGCCCGCATCTACACCCCCATAACGCCGATAATGTATATTATGGCAGATTTTGATTCAGTTGTTTTTATCAAAAGTTTGCAAACTACATTGATTAAATTATATATATTATAACACAAAATTATTTAGAAAATGACATTTTGGCACTTCGGCGTGTTTAATGCCTGAAATAGGGCGATATTTGTATTTATGTATTTACATAAATAAATTAGTAATTTCTCATTATAATATATGTAAATACTTATTTACATATATACAAAGGGGGTGCGGACAACCAGCAGAAAGTGTACTATAATATATTTGTATTTACATAAATACAGATTTATGTAAATACAAACGAATATCAACCGAAAGGAGAATTGTATAATGGCTGAAATAATCACATTCTGTAATCAGAAAGGTGGAGTCGGAAAAACGACTACATCATTCAATATTGCTAGAGCCTTTTCACTTAAGAAGAAAAATGTCCTGGTAATTGATTTGGATGAGCAGGCAAATTTGACAGAAGCATTAATTGCTGAAGACAGTAAACAATATGAAGTTTCTATTGCAGATTCACTCATTAGTCAACCCGTAAACACACTGTTTAGTGTTATGACCGAAACAATTTGGGAAAATGTTATGCTTCTGCCCTCAGCGAAAGGTAAAACTTCTGCCTTATTGAGTGAAATGAGTGGTCAAGGTGCTATTGCTTCAGAGTTCAGACTAAAGAAATTATTAGAACAAGTTCCAAGCGAATTCGATATAGTAATTATCGACTGCGCTCCTGCCATCAATAAACTGACTGTAAACTCTCTTGTGGCTTCTACAAGGGCAGTTCTAGTAACACAGTCACAACTTTACCCAACAATTGGACTTATTGCGGTTGCAGGAGTTATTGAAGCGGTGAAGGCTTCTTATAATCCAGGCTTGAAACTATCAGGCGTTATAGTAAATCAACATGCTCCTAGAACTCGAGCAGGTCGTGAATACCTTGAACAAATTGCTAGCGCCGCGGCAGAATTTGAAAGTAGAATTTTAGAACCTGCGATCCCCGCCAAACAAATTGTTCAAAGAACCATAGCAGAGCGAAAAGGTATCGACGAACTACTTATGGTTTCCAAAGAAGATAGAACCGATATGTTGACAAGGTATGACGCGCTAGCAAAAGAGATGCTAAAATAGTTTTGTATTTACATAAATAAGAAAGGCAAATTATGGGAAGTTTAGATTTAATAAAACAAAGAATGGAACAGGCAAAGGCACAGGGTGTGACTGTTTTGGAAGATAAATTAAATGAGAGTAAATCCGAGACACAAGTCAAAGAAACGTCTATTGAAACCCAGCAAGCAGTGCAAAAAATGAAAAAGCAGGTTGGTGATCGCGGTAAACAAATGGTCGAATTCTATATTGAAGACGACAAAAGAAAACGCGAAATTCTTGCAAAACAGAAAAAGAATGAGAATAAAGGACGACCAGTAGAGCGACTGGAACCTATGAAAAAGGCAACATTCTCACTTCCTGTTCGAACTTGGAAAGCTTTGCACGATGCAGTCAGAACCCATAGCGAAGAACTGGGAACAGAATCTATGAGTAAAGTTATAGAGAATCTAGTTGAACAAAAACTAACAAAAATGGGTATTATGTAAATATGTATTTATGTAAATACATAAATAAGAACGGTAAATATGGTGAAGATTTACCTGGACTTCGAACAGACTCGAACAATCTTAGGAAAGAGTAACCTAAGTCACTCATTTTTAGCCGATTCTGAAGTGTTTAGTTATAAATATGAGTATTACTAGGGGTAGGGAACAAAATGCGTCACAGAGCGTCTTATGGGGTATTTTGGCAGTCAAGCTGCCCTGCCGCCCATTTTGCTATGCAAAATAGTTGCCACAAGTAGACCTGGATAGCGTTGTGTGGTGGGTAGGGGAAGCCCTGATAATTTATCGCGAAGAGGTATTGGTAGTTTTGGATGGCGGAGTAATATCATCATTATAAACCGTTTGCCTATCAAGATTTACGATACCGTCAAGGTTATGTTCACCACCAAAGTCCTCAGAGAGTTCGTCAGCGGCTGAAACTGAGTCAGAAATAGCCGCGGGGGATTTTGGGTGCGAATTATTATGATTTTGCGACGAAACCAGTAATTCCAATTGTCTGATAGCTCTGATAGTTTCATTATCATTATTATTTTCGAGAGAGTAAGAAATTGCATAATTTAGGCGCTTACAGTCTTTCCTCGACAAATCTGAAAACAGTAGTTTATCGTCTATTGTTATTAGTTTAGATAGTGTTTCAAAGTCTGTTAAATGACGATTTCTCTTAGAATCATTAAAAATTGTGAACGCAGCAGCTTTAGCAACAAGCGCACCCAATATATTTGGTCTTGGAACTATTCCCGAAACCCCATCCGATAAAACCTTATTTTTTCTGTTCTGTCAAGGGCTTGCTGCGCTCCTGGAGTTGCTATAGTTTTGAAACCGTGGACACTCAATTTGCTTTGCGCCTGTTCTCCAAGGTGATCGGGAATTAGAATATCTATTTGAACCTTATCTTTTATCCATCTGTGTTCGTATCCCTCAGGACTAACTCCGACAGAATCAAAACCAATATCAGTCAAGCGTTTTGTAAAATCGTATAGGGCGTCAGATTTTGCTCTAACATTAAGGAGAGCATCTAGATCATTAGTCACTCGAATCATTTGTCCGCCCCGTTCAACACAATGTAGATAAACCATTTGTCCACCTACAAGAGTCCAGTTATCTGGGTAAATTTTGCTCACATCAAACAAAGTTTCCCAGAGCTGTTGCTCACTGTCTAGCATAACTGGTAGTTCAATTACTTTCATTGCGTAGTCCTTTCATAATCAACTCATTCGAAACTTTTGACTCTCTTGCTCTAGTTTCTTCATCAAGCTGAAGCCAAGCTGGGTGATTTTTATTTTCAAGTTTTTCCCAAATTGCACGCAACCTCTTTCCATCAGATCCGTGAAGTCTTGTAATCTGTTCA
>JAISRT010000053.1 GCA_031273495.1 Candidatus Ancillula kalotermitis
GTGCGTTCGTGGATTTTCAAGTTTACGAGCCACAATGGACAACTTGTTGTATATTTTTGGCGACAAACGCAGAAAATCGAGCGATTAGCGAGATCCTCGGGACAAGCCCAAGGATGACAGGGGGGGCAGTGTGTCCAAGGGTGACATGAGGGGTCAGTGCGTTTGTGTCATTCTTGGCTTTATGCCACGCTGCGCTGAATCCAGGGGGTTGGTGTGCCCAGGGGTGACAGGGGGGGTTGGTGTGTGCGTTAAGTTCGAGAGCCCAGTAGGTGGAAGGGTGCGGCGTAGCTCACCGTGGCAGAAACAATATCCCCTTCGTTGAGGTCGCACGCGTCGTCCAAATGTATAAGCCGCCCGTCCTCAGTGTAACCTGAAACCCTGTTATCTGCGGCGTCCTTGCGCCCTTGAGTGTTCGAAATCATAACCTTGACCTCGCGCCCAACCTGCTTCTGTTGCTCTTCAAGCGAAATCGCGTTCTGCACCTTCAGCAACCTCTCGAAGCGTTCTTGCACCACAGGCTTCGTAATCTGATTCTCCATAGTTGCGGCAGGCGTCCCGGGCCGGATTGAGTATTCAAACGTGTAGGCACTAGAAAACCTGGCCTCTTCAACGACGCGCATAGTCTCCTCGAAGTCCTCTTCCGTCTCGTCTGGGAACCCGACAATGATGTCAGTAGTAATCGCAGCATGAGGAATCGCGGTGCGCACCTTGTTCAAAATCTCAAGAAACCGTGCGGAATTGTAACTCCGTCTCATTAGACGAAGCAGGCGGTCACTCCCCGATTGGAGAGGCATATGCAGGCTAGGCATCACATTCTCAGTTTCCGCCATCGCAGTGATCACGTCGTCGGTAAACGAAGCGGGGTGGGGCGAGGTGAACCTAACGCGCTCTAGGCCTCTCTCCTGGAACTCACCCATTTTGCGCAATAACTTCGAGAAGAGGTGGCGGTCCCCGAACTCCGAACCGTAGCTGTTAACGTTTTGACCCAGAAGAGTGACCTCCTTCGCGCCATTTTCAACCACCGCCTCAACTTCACGGACCACATCTTCAAACCTGCGGTCACGCTCTTTCCCGCGCAACTGCGGCACTATGCAGAATGTACAAGTGTTATTACATCCCATCGAGATGCTCACCCACGCGGAGTGCTTCGACCCGCGTTTCGCACTCAGCTCGCTGGGAAATTGGACTAGGCGTGGCAACACCTCCACCTGCGCTTTATTAGTCTCTATTGCAGTCTCGATTAGGCGTGGCAGATTGTGCAGGTTGTGGGTCCCGAAGACTACGTCGACTGCTCTTGCGCGCTTCGCCATTTCGTCCTTGTCTTTTTGCGCAAGGCATCCCCCAACGATAACGGTCAACTCTGGATTCGTTTTCTTGAGCTCTAACAATTTGCCGAGGTGTCCGTAGAGTTTGTTTGCAGCGTTTTCCCTGACCGCACATGTGTTAATCGCGAAGATGCTTACCGCGCCAGTCATCGCCACTTCGCGGTCCACAGCGGTATACCCCATCTCTTCAAGGACGCCAGCAATTCGCTCGGAATCGTGAACATTCATCTGGCACCCTAGTGTCTCTACATAATACGTTTTCACAATGCGAGCGCCACTAACCCTATAATCACAACGGTTGCCACGACAGCGCAGAGCACAACTTTTAGCGTATCTCTCCTGTCGTCACTAGTCGAACTACCACTGGAACCTGAATGCCCGTGCGTCCCCCACCCGCCGACGTCAATTGCGTCGTCTACATTCGAGTCACCGACCCTCGGGGTGGCATCGCGCATTTTTTCGGCAGCAACAACTTCTTGGAGCGACTCGTCTAGGTCATTCTCCAACATAATCTTCGCGAACTCGACGCGGTTTTTCTTCACTCCCACTAGTATAGCACTAACTTCATTCGCAAATTTTCCTCCGGAATAATTTGCGAATTCAGTAAGTGCTATTCATAACAAATTAATTATGGGGAGGATGTACCGCTGCGCTCTCCTCCCCAAACCCCACCTCCCGCCAATTGCCAAACTCGCAAGCGAGTTTGACCTTATTCTGTCACCCTTGGCTTTATGCCGAGGGTCTATAGAGTACATCGCGCAAGTGGATTTTCAAGTTTACGAGCCACAATGGACAACTTGTTGTATATTTTTGGCGACAAACGCAGAAAATCGAGTGATTAGCGAGATCCTCGGGACAAGCCCAAGGATGACATGGGGAGGTTGCCGAGGGATGACATGGGGAGGTTGCCGAGGGATGACATGGGACGGACAAGCCCGCGCCTGCCCTTGGCTTTATGCCGAGGGATGACATGAGGGGGCAGTGGGTGCGGGGTGTGTGCGGGCAGTGATAGAACAGAGGACGGTAGGTGCTATACTGGTGATGTGTCAGTAGAACAAATACGCGCTGGGGAATACATTCGAGCCAACATTGAGAAGACCATTGGTGACGAGGCTGTGCGATTCCTGCAAGATGTATCGTCGCGCAATGGGAGCGGTGAAACTGAGGACTTACTCCAGCTCGCCGACTCCGAAATGCGCACTGAGTTTGAGGAGTGTTTGAAAGGTGGCAAACAACTGCGTGGCATTTTGTTCATCAATTATGCACTGTCGGGGTCAACATTTACCGAACTTTCACGTGCTTGGGATGACAGTTTCAACATCGATGAGTTGGTGTTCAAGAATGCAGAGGCAAAGTGCCCGCCGCTGAGTGCCTTTTTGTCAGCCACCTTCAGGCTCGGAGCGGCTCTTGAAGTCTTCCAGACTGCGATGCTCGTGCACGATGACATTATTGACCGTGATGTAGTCCGGCGCGGGCGCCCTTCAAGTTTCAAGACACTAGGACCATCCCGTGCTTTACTGCTCGGCGACCTGCTCGTGACCTTTGCGGATTCGATAGTTCATCACGCACTTGCCGACCTTCTCGAGGGCGACTTGATATCAAGTAGCGTTCACACAAACTTCCTGCAGAACTGGGATCGGATTAAGCGCGATGTTCTTCTAGGGCAGGCAATGGACTTCAGACTTTCGCAAACCGCGCTAGATAAACTCGATCCGGATGGGGAGGGCACTCTTGCAGAATACGTATTGAATACGGCGCGCTACAAAACGGCAAGTTACACGACTGTTGCACCATTTCTACTGGGTAAGATACTCGGAGAGAACAAAGCATTAGATGTTGAGAATCTTGACGGCGCAGTCGGTGACGAATATGCGAAGACTCTTGTGGCAGGTGTCGACTTCCAGTTTAACAATGATATTGACGATTTCGAGAAGGATCTCCGTAACGGTAACCTTTCGTGCTTGTTGGCGTTGAGTTTTTCACTTTCGGACGATGCGGACAGGGCGAACATCTTGGAGATTACTGCTAAAAAAGGTGACGTGGAAGAGGAAAAGCTGGAGCGAGTGAGGGCGCTACTTGTCAAGAATGCGAAGGAATACAATGGAAAATAGTGCCACTCCTAGTGTTTGTATCGTCATCACTTGCTACAACTATGCGCAGTATGTAGGGCGTGCGATCAGGTCAGCACTCAATCAGGACTACTCAAATCTACACTTGCTCATCATCAACGACGGCTCGACTGACAACTCAAGCGAGGTAATAAATCAAGAGATTGCGGGCAAGGAAAATGTCAAGTTCATCGACAACGAGTTCAATTCTGGGGTGTCAAAGGTGTTCAACATCGGTCGGAAATATGCGGTGGACAATGGGTTCAACTTCGCGATTATGCTTGATGCCGACAACGAGTTCTATCCGGACCACATTTCGAAGCTCGTCAAGACCGCGGAAACTGAAAGTGCCGATGTCGTTTACGTCAACTTCCACTTCATTGACGATAAGGGGCAAGTAATTCGCACTCACATCTACGACGAGTATATCCCTAGGTTGTTGCGGGTGAGTAATTATATGGACCTATCATCGCTTATCAGGACCAATTTTTTTGCCGTCGTGGAGTTCGACGAGTCGTTAAAGACCTATCAAGACTGGGACATTATGCTACAACTTGAGACTGCTGGGGCGCGGTTTGTCCGTGCTCGGGACTGTTTTCTGCGGTATTTCTTTCATGAAGACGGTAACAACCACAAAATCGGTGACATCAAGAGCCTACAACAACATTTCGAGATGCTACACCATATTGTTGGTAAGACAGGCGACGACCACACTTCGACTTTCGACGCGCTGTATCATTACGCACCACTGATTTGCAAGGCGAGTAACGGTTATATTGAACTGCTAGATGTGGTTGACAACTATAACAAAGTGACTGCCTTCAACGAGGACAAAATTGCACGGCTTGAGGAAAAGGTGAGGGAACTTGAGACGTCGAGATCATTTCGCCTCGGGAGACTACTGACCGCACCCCTACGGTTGTTCGCGTTGCGAGCGCGCTAGTTTTGCTTGCTGTCACCCTTGGCTTTATGCTTACTGTCACCCTTGGCTTTATGCCGAGGGTCCAGAGACACACCACGCCATTATGGATCCTCGGGACAAGCCCAAGGATGACATGGGACGGACAAGCCCG
>JAISRT010000055.1 GCA_031273495.1 Candidatus Ancillula kalotermitis
CCGTATCGTAACGCGTAACGCTGCATACCGCACAGCGTATGGTCGTGACCCCTTCCTAAGGAAGGCCAAATTGCGGGGAGACCCCGCACCCCCGGAGTTCAAGTCTCGTCGAGGGCTCCACGCACCCCTACTGTCATCCCAGCGTAGCGTGGCATAAAGCCAAGGGTGACACATTACCCCCCTACTGTCATCCTTGGGCTTGTCCCGAGGATCTCGCTAATCGCTCGATTTTCTGCGTTTGTCGCCAAAAATATACAACAAGTTGTCCATTGTGGCACGTAAACTTGAAAATCCACACGAGCGCCGTGTGCACTAGACCCTCGGCATAAAGCCAAGGGTGACACAAACACGCACCCCTACTGTCATCCCAGCGTAGCGTGGCATAAAGCCAAGGGCAGGCGCGGGCTTGTCCCACGCTGCGCTGGAACCACAAAAAGCGGTGCCAATGTGACACACAGATGTGCTACACTTATGATGTGCTAGTGGAGCAGGTCTTACATTATGCGGATTTCATCGCCGCAGACGGCTTGTTGGCGATTTTTTTCTTCGTGATAGGGCTCGACCTAATGGATGAGTTAAAGAACGGGGATTTACGTGACGCGAAGCACGCCACGCTGCCTGCAATTGCCGCATTTGGAGGGGTTATCGCGCCTGCTGTTTTATATTTTGCGCTAATACACTTCAACGGGCTTCAGTTGTATGAGAGCGGGTGGGCGATCCCGACAGCAACTGACGTAGCATTTTCACTTGCGGTCCTGCAGATCTTCAAGAAAAAGGTCAAAAAGGGGACGCACCTATTTCTCCTTGTGCTTGCGGTGGTGGACGACATTATAGGCATATTGATTATAGCAGTGGCATTTTCCTCAAATGTCAACCCATTTGCGCTTCTCATTGAGGTTGGCCTGTTAATTGCTTGGGCGCTGCTAGTTCGACAAGAAAAGGTTATCATCCCATTGGCAGTCATAGTCGCGGTCGGTGCCTGGACCGCAATGTTTCTGGCAAATATTCACCCTACAATCGCAGGTGTTTGCCTTGGTATTATGGTCCCTGCGCAGCGAAGTGCAAAACTCAAAAAGGGGTTGGCGATAACCTGGAGCGAATTCTTCACGCCTATATGTAACCGCGTCGTCGTGCCAGTTTTTGCGGTAACTGCAATCATAACCTCAATATACGAGCTAATTTCCGCATTCTCTTTGCCTGACCACAAAATTGACCCAGGCGTTTACCACCTTCCCATTATAGTCGCCGTCGCCTTGATTGTCGGAAAGCCACTCGGAATACTCACCTTTACTTGGATTGCGCACCACCTCACACCACTCAAGCTGTTCCATGGTCTCAAGACGCGTGATTTATTCGGTGTTTCCTGTCTCGGTGGTATAGGTTTCACGGTCAGTTTCCTTGTCGCCTCATTAAGTTTTTCGGATCCGCTTGTCGTTGCGTTCTGCAGGATTGGTGTTGTCATCGGTTCAGTTCTCTCTGCCCTGATAGGGTTCGGGATCATCAAATTTACAACCCGAAAATGCTAGGTATCCTACATCTTGAGCATATTTTAAGGTACTGACATATGGCGTGCTATACTAGTGATAATCGAAAAGGAGGGGTTATGAAGAATGACACGAAAGTAACGCATGGGCAAGGTGTTAGGCTGTTTTTCAAGAACATTGTTAATTTTGGCGGAAAGTCAGGGAAGAGCGAGTTCTTACAAGCCTTCATATTTACTTTATACATTGGCGTCGCATTAGCAGTTATTGAAGCGGCGTTATTATTCATCGCGATAATACCTATTCTGCAACCGTTGTTAAGTGCTTCACGTATCCCTGGTCGCACTGGCAGTCATCCTTCTGATGTAGTTCAACGTGCAGCTGAACAAGCGGTGTTGTCACCATCTTTCTTGATACCAATACTGATTGTCTGCCTGATTGCCATCGCCTACAGTGTGGTTTTCGGGCTAGCGTGGGCGTCACTTTGCGCACGCAGGTTACGCAGCGCTGGAGTTTCAAAAGGCTGGCTAGTTACAGCTATCTGCGTATCGTATTTTGCTAGTGTTATCCCTGGAGTTGGGGGCATTATCTCGCTCGTAGCATTTATCCTCATCTGCATAATTGGCATTTCGCGACCTGAACTGCCCGAAGACAACTTGACCTTTTTCGATGTGCTTTCTGGGAAGACTGAAAGTGCAGCAAATACTACACCGGCACCAACCCCTGTGCAGCACCAATATGTTTCGCAACCGCAACCAGACGTGCAGCAACAGTATGTAACACAACCGCAACCCGTCGTCCAGCCAGTGGCACCTCCTACTGCACCAGTCCAACAAGCTGTCCAGCCAGTGCCGCCGTCCGCGTCGCCTGAGCACCCCCGTATTTAACATTCTGACCCAAACGCGCTATACTAGTGGAAATAATCAGCGCGGGTAAAACCGACTGTTTCGTTGTCGCTTGAATCTTGTGCAGACGAGGTGAAGGTGTGGAGCAGAGGACCGCGTGCAGGAAACTAAAAGAAAGGTAAATATGGCAGACATAACAACAACTGACCTGCTCGAAGCAGGCGTTCACTTCGGGCATCAGACAAAGCGCTGGAACCCAAAAATGAAGCGGTTCATAATAGGCAAGAGGAACGGTATTCATATAATTGACTTGTTCCAGACTGTGGACTGCCTAAGCAATGTCTACGAGTTCGTCAAGAAAACATCGAAGAACGGTGGGCAAATCCTCTTCGTGGGCACAAAGCGTCAAGCGCAGAACTCTATTGCGGCACAAGCGACTAGAGTCGGACAGCCTTACATTTCAGAGCGCTGGCTCGGTGGTATGCTGACAAACTTTTCAACCATCACTAAGCGTCTCGAGCGCCTTAAAGAACTTGAAGGCATCAATTACGATGACGTCAGCAAGTCGATACACACCAAAAAAGAGTTGCTACTGCTTCGTCGCGAAAAGGACAAACTGGCGAAAGTGTTGACTGGTATTAAAGGTATGCGCAAGACTCCTACTGCGATTTTCATCATCGACACTAATAAAGAGCATCTTGCTGTCAATGAGGCCCACAAGTTAGGCATTCCTGTTATCGCGATTGCGGACACAAACTGCAACCCTGACGAGATTGATATGCCAATACCGGGCAATGACGACGCAATCCGTTCAATAGACTTGATCACAAAGGCTATCGCTGATGCGGTTGCTGCGGGAGTGATCGAGCGGTCAAACAGTGAAGTTGCGGAAACCGAGGCACTTTCGGATTGGGAACGTGAACTTCTCGAGACGACATAAAGCATACTAAATCAGTATTATATAACAACAGGCAAAAGAAAGGAAAATGATGGCTAACTATACTGCAAAAGACATTTCGGAGCTGCGTGAATTAACAGGCGCAGGAATGATGGACGTTAAGAAAGCGCTTGACGAGGCAAACGGCGACAAACAGAAGGCGAATGAGATTCTACGCGTTAAGGGTGCGAAGGCAGCTGCAAAGCGCGGGGAACGTGAAACTACTGAAGGGCTTGTTGCTTCGAAGATCGTCGGCAAGAAGGGGTATCTCATCGAACTGAACTGCGAAACTGACTTCGTTGCCAAATCACCGGACTTCATTGCGCTGTCAGAAGAGATTCTCGATGCGGTTGTTGAGGCAGACTGCGGTACTCTAGACGCTGCACTTAAGGCAAAAACATCAAGTGGGACTACAGTTGCTGCTAAAATTGAGGATATTGCAGGCACAAAGCTGCGCGAGAACATCACGCTCAAGGGTGTTACGAAGATTGAGGGTGACATCATCGGGTCTTATATGCACAAGAAGGATCCGCAACTGCCACCTTACGTTGGCGTGTTGGTTGCACTCAAGGGTGGAACTCTCGAGGCGGCGAACAGAATTGCAACTCATCTGTCGGGTCCGCTTGCGATAAACGGTGCGCTTCCTTATGCGACAATTGCCGATGTTCCTGCTGAGATTATCGAATCGGAGACTAATATCGCTCGTGAAAAGAATGCTAACAAGCCGGCAAAGATTTTCGAGGAGAAGATTCTACCAGGCTCGCTGAATGCGTATTACAAGTTGAATGTCCTTTCCGAGCAGCATTTTGGACTTGACGACGGGCAACCTACAATCAAGGAGATTCTTGGAGACGGCAAGATTGTTGATTTCAAAGGGTTCCTCGTAGGCGCGGCTTCGTAATACCGCCTAATGGTTGAGATTTTAGCACTACTGGCTGTTCTGCTTTCAGGTGCCGGTTTGTTCTCGTATTTAACGCTAAAAAAGACTAGGCGCAACCGTAAGCTTCAGGAAAGTGGTGCAAAAAGTCAGCGCGACCAGAAATACTGCTTTATCATCAACCCGTCAAAAAAAAATGCACAGCAACACGAAAAGACGATTGCGACCGTCTGTGAAGAAGAGGGCATAAAGAACTTCTACTTCAAGTATACCACAATCGAGCACCCTGGGAATCAGCAGGCAGTTGACGCCGTGTCAGAAGGTGCAGATGTGGTTGTGGCATGCGGCGGTGACGGCACTATTCGGTCAGTGTGCTGTGGCATTGTGAAATCAGGATTGGACACGTCTTTGGTTGATGTCGGCGTTATACCACTTGGCACCGGTAATGTGCTCGCCCACAATATTCATCTCCCGCTCGGTGACACCGCGGCAGCAACTAAAGTGGCAGTTTATGCAAAGTCCAGAGCATTTGACATCGGTATGTGCAACCGTAAAGAGGACAATGGCTTTGAGCACGCGTTCACTGTCATCGCAGGTGTGGGGTTCGACGCGAATATGGTCGTGAACACTAATCAGACCGCAAAAAAGATTGTTGGCCCACTCGCATACTACGCTGCAGGGGTTCGTGAGGGGTTCAGGAAGAAGCCGACTGTGGAAATGGAGGTTGTCGCAGCGGACTCGAAAGTCACAAGAGCGACGACGAAACTGCGCACGGTTATGGTGGGTAACTGCGGTCGCATTCCTGGTTTCAACCTGATACCTGGGGCTCAATATAATGATGGCATCCTTGACGTTGCCGCCGTAGATACTACTGCTGGTTTACTCGGGTGGATGCAACTCGGGGCTGACGTCACTCTGCAGAATTTCGGGCTCAAGACCAAGTCGAAGTACAAAATCGGACGCATTGACCATATCCAGGCGAAGTCAGTGCACTTGAAAATCGACTCAGAGCAGTCAGTCCAACTAGACGGTGACATTATTGGGCAAACTACTGACGTCGAGTTCCGCATCATTAAGAACGCCGTCAACCTGCGTTTTCTATAGCCCAACATCAGTTTCACCTATTGTGTAGAGCGGAGAAACTGCTTATGCGCAGTTAGATTTCTTGTAGTCCAATACAATTATTGTATGTAGTTAAATGTCTAGAAAATACTTTTTTATGCTATAGTAGTGATATGAGATACAGCAAGAGGATATCCGACAAAGCGATTAAAAGAGCTTTGAATGTTTCGGGAGTTGTCGTAGTTGAAGGACCTAAAGCTTGTGGGAAAACATCCTCCGCGCGACAATTTGCAAAAAGTGTTGTGATGCTTGAGCCTCAATCTGAAGAGACAACGGTGGGACTTAATGATCCTCATTCGATCTTGAAGGGGAAGCCCCCTCGACTTATTGATGAATGGCAACTTGTTCCAAATGTTTGGGATGCTGCTCGTAGGGAAGTTGACGAGAGAGAAGAAGATGGACAGTTCATCTTAACGGGGTCTGCTAAACCAGCTGATGATGAAACTCGTCATTCAGGAGCTATGAGATTTGCAAGAGTTATGATGCGGCCTATGTCACTTTTTGAATTTGGTGTAAGCGACGGAAGTGTTTCGTTAGATTCATTATGGAATGGGTGTAGAATTGAAGCAAACGATTATGAAAAAGTTGAAAAGAATAGGATAATAAAAGAAATTTGCAGAGGTGGGTGGCCTTCTAATTTGCGCAGAAATATCGAAGAATCTATGCTAGCCAACAAGAATTATATAAGAACCGTTGTGTCTACAGACATAATTACTGTCGATGGAGTTAAAAGAGATCCACTTAAAGTCAATGCATTACTTTATGCCATCGCAAGAAACAGTGCGTCCTATGCCAGCAATAAAACACTTAAATTAGACTCTTCGCGATTTGAAGAACCATTAAATGACCGAACTCTGGTATCCTATCTTGATGCTTTGAGTAGATTATTTATTTACGTCGAGCAGCCAGCTTGGGGACAACATCTTCGCTCAACAACTGCAGTTAGAAGTGCACCAAAGAGACATTTGGTTGACCCGTCTTTGGCAGTTGCAGCACTTCGGGCAAGTCCGAAAAGTTTATCATCTGATTCTGAGACATTAGGATTTCTATTCGAGTCACTGGTTTTTAGAGATATTTGTGTATATGCCGATTTTTTGGATTTAAGGGTTGTTGCGCATCATGACAGTAATGATAACGAAATTGATATTGTTCTTACTGATGGCATTGAGTGGGCTGGAATTGAAGTCAAATTAGGTAGTTCAGCCCAATCAGTAAAAGTCGCCAGTGATAATTTAATTAGAATTTCAAGATTACTGAAAACGGAACCAAAATTTCTAGCAGTTATCACTCCGGATTCTATTCCAAGGACACAAGAAAACGGAGTTCATGTATTCTCGATAGGCAATCTTGGGGTTTAGAGCGATTAGAATTCAGCGTGGGCGGGTGCGCAAGGGCAATGTGCTATACTGAAGATATGGTAAAAGACGAGAAAGTTGGAAAGGTGAAGAAAGACCGGTTCAAGGGCATTCGGCAGATTGTTGATGTCGTGAAAATGACGAACGAGCTGAGCCCTAAGTTTAAGGTGTATTCTGCCGTCGCGGTCCTTGTCCCGCTAGTGGTTTTCGCTACGCTGTCGATTGTCACTGCGCAGTATTTCATTTTTGTGCCACTTGCGGTTTTCGGGCCAATTCTAGCATTTATGGTGACCCTTTCGCGGTGCGCACAGAGTGCAGGGTATAATAAAGTTGATGGGCAACCTGGCGCCTCGGGTGCGGTGTTGAATCAGATTAAGTTCGCATCTACTAGTTTTGACGAGCAGCCAGTCGCGGTGGACCCTAAGACGTATGACTTGATTTTCCGTGGTGTTGGACGTGCCGGGGTGTTTTTGGTTTCGGAAGGACCCACCAGCCGCGTGAAGAAAATGGTGGACAAAGAGGTGCAGAGGACAAAGCGTGTGCTGCAGAATGTGCCGATCCACGTGATAAATTACGGTAACCTAGAGGGGCAGGTGCCTCTGAAAAAACTGCGGTCGGTGATTGCCAAGAAGAAAATTGTGCTCACAAAGGACGAGTTGAAGCAAGTGCAAGGGCGCCTTAACGCACTGGGAACAATGAAGATGCCTATTCCGAAAGGTATGGACCCGAACCGAATGCCCAAGGGTATGAACCGCAGGGCGCTGAGAGGGAAGTAAGGGAGCGTGGCAGAAAAAGAGAATTCGTACACAGGATCAGATTTAACAGTCCTTGAGGGCTTGGAGGCGGTTCGCAAGCGCCCGGGGATGTATATTGGAACAACCGATGCGCGCGGATTGATGCACTGCTTGTGGGAGATTATTGACAATGCCGTGGACGAGGCGCTTGGCGGGTTTTGCACCGAGATTCTGGTCACCCTAAACGATGATGAGTCTGTCACGGTAAAAGACAATGGACGCGGTATCCCCGTCGATGTTGAACCGAAGACCGGACTGAGTGGCGTAGAGGTTGTAATGACGAAACTGCACGCTGGTGGGAAATTTGGGAACTCGGCATACTCCGCCTCGGGAGGGTTGCACGGAGTGGGTGCCTCAGTTGTGAACGCGCTCTCCGAGTGGCTTGAGGTGGAAGTTACGCGAAATGCTAAGGTGTACAAAATGGGGTTCTCGCGCGGCAATGTCCAAGAAGAGTTGCATATTATCGGCAGCGCACACAAGAACGCGACGGGGACGACAGTGAAATATCTTGCAGACCGGCAAATCTTCCCCAAATCAGCGCACTTTAGCTATTCGGACCTTGAGAAGCGTGCGCGCCAGACTTCTTTCCTGGTCCCTGGCCTGCGGATTGTTATTACTGACGATCGCATTAACGAGACGGGGCAGAAGATGTTTGAGACCGAAGAGCACCCGCAAGTCCAGGAGTTTATGCACCTCGGTGGCTCAATAGACTTCGTGGATTTTCTTGCACCTGATGAAAAACTGACTGAAATCTGGCACTTCAACGAGACGGGGCACTTTTCTGAAGTTGTTCAAACACTCGAGAAAGACGCGAAACATCTCGTGGCGAAGGAGGTCCAGCGTGATTGTAATGTCGACTTAGCGCTGCGCTGGGGCACTGGGTTTGATACAACATTCCGGTCGTTCGTGAACATCATTTCTACCCCAGGAGGCGGGACACACCAAGCAGGCTTCGAAACTGCGCTGCTAAAAGTGGTGCGCAGTCAGGTCCAGGAAAACTCACGCAAACTCAAGATTACCGCGAAAGAGTTGCAGGACTTGAAGATTGAAAAGGACGACATACTCGCGGGGCTCACAGCAGTCCTCACCGTCAGGTTCCCCGAGCCCCAGTTTGAAGGGCAAACAAAGGAAATACTGGGCACAGGTCCTGTAAAGAAAGTGGTCCAAAACGTGGTCGAGCAGAAGTTGACCGAGATTTTCAGTTCCAAGAAGCCCGATGTCAAAAACCAGGCACTTCTCGTGTTAGAAAAGGCAGTGAATGAGATGCACGCGCGTCTTCAAGCCCGTAAACAGAAGGACTTAACGCGTAGGAAAAATGCCCTGGAGTCTAGTTCATTCCCAGCGAAGTTGGCTGACTGCAGAAGTGACGAAGTGGACAAGACAGAGCTCTTCATAGTTGAGGGTGATTCGGCACTAGGCACTGCGAAACTGGCTCGTGACTCGAATTTCCAGGCACTGATGCCGATACGCGGTAAGATTTTGAATGTCCAAAAGGCGACGCTTTCCTCAATGTTGAACAATGCTGAGTGTGCTGCGATTATACAAGTAGTCGGTGCTGGTTCGGGGCGTGATTTTGACGTCAGTCTGACACGCTACTCAAAGGTGATCATGATGACTGACGCCGACGTTGACGGTGCTCACATCCGCACACTCCTGCTCACGCTGTTCTGGAAGTATATGCGCCCGCTCGTGGAAAGCGGTAAAGTGTATGCCGCGGTGCCACCATTGCACAGGATTGAACTTGTTGGGCGTGGACTGAAAGACAACGAAAAATACATCTACACCTATACTGACGAGGAGCTGCAACTGAAACTTAGCGAACTGGACGCGGCAGGGAAGAAGTACAAGGACGACATACAGCGCTATAAAGGTCTTGGTGAAATGGATGCCGACCAGCTCGCGGAGACTACAATGGACCCGCAGCACCGATTGCTTAGAAGGGTTAAGTTAGTAGAGGCGGAAGAGGCCGCGAAGATTGCCGAAGAGACGTTTGAGTTGCTGATGGGTGATGATGTGCCACCTAGAAAAGATTTCATCATCGCTAGTGCCGATGCATTTGACCGCAGTAAAATCGACGCCTAGTGTGCTGAGTTCTAATCGCTAGCGCAACACCCAACCTCGCGGTGTATTCATTGACCCTCGGCATAAAGCCAAGGGTGACAGTAGAGGGCGAAGTGTGTCCGAGGGATGACAGTACAGGTGTGGTATCATGATGCCAAATATCTGCACCATTTTGAC
>JAISRT010000024.1 GCA_031273495.1 Candidatus Ancillula kalotermitis
CCAGGGGGTGTTAGGGGGAGGTCCCCCTTAAATTAGATTGCCGGGGGTCGGGGTCCCCATTTTTGGGGCACCGGTGCAATTCCCCCCATCTCCACAGTAAATCGAGAATTGCGCACCCCGTGTGCTACACTCTAACTAGTGCTTAGGAAGAGATGTTCAAATAGTAGTGCGACGCGCCCCGTCCGCCGAGTAGTGTGGCGTGGTTGGCATTTCATCGATCTGCACACCCCGAAGACTGAATCCGAAAAAGACGCGTGGGAAGTGTGGGATGATTTCTGGTTAACCCATGGAAGGTTTATTGACTCAATCAGAAAAGTGTTTTTCTCCGATAAGGTCAATCAGTATATTAAACTTCGGGATACATTTGCAGCAAAACTACTGTTGCGAAAATCGATAGTCTGCGACACTGACAATATTTACGTCTTTATGTATAATTTTCGCCCAAATCTGCGTTATTTTCAGTCATCGCACGCACAAAAAATGATTTCACAGAACGCTAATCTGGTGTATCTCTTTGGTGATTCTGTTAAATATCTGACTGCCCCAGTTTTCAAGAATAACGGTGAGACAAAACAAGTTTTCGATGCGATTTCCGTTTTCCCTTCCATATTGAGCTATTGCTATTCAGATTGCGAACAGCTCGGATATCAGTATATGCCGCTAGCGTATCCTAGCGCTTCAAACTTGCCAGTAAAACATAATCCAGAGTATGACTTTTCGTTGTTCCAGAATATACGTTGCGTCCGGAAACCTGGAACAGAATTTTATGATCCCGAATATGATTTTGATTCAAACAATAGGGTAGTGCTGACGAAAAAGCTCATTGAGACCGCAAACTGCAATGACGCCAAGTTTCTGCACCATTCTGACTCTGATTTTAACGTGTTCGACGAGTGGAATAATGTCGAGAGTGACACTATTAAAGATAACTTTTTGGCAAGAGTTGGTGACGCAAACTGCGTGGTTGCTTTTACTCAATTTGGAGAAAACTATTTGAGTTATACCGTTTTCCAAGGGTTCTATTACGGACGCAAAATCCTTACAGATGCTGTATGCGTAAAAATGTTGAAGTGCTATGATGAGAGATGGGTGAAAGTTGTAGAATCTCCCGATGAAATTGACGACAAGCTGATAGAGTGGATGAAGAAACGTGAAGATGTGCAATACTCCAATGTCAGTGAGCTATCAATGGAACATGATGCCGAACTTATTAGAGGGATAGTGCGTAAAAGGCGGGTCGAACTGAGTATTGCGTGAACTTCTGAATTTTAACGCCAATTTGACATACTGCAGTGCTATACTCAAGATATGAATAATTACAGGACAAAGTATTGCGGTGAGTTGTTGGCTGAGAATGCTGGCGAAGAGGTGGTATTATCTGGCTGGATTGACCGCCGGCGAGACCACGGCGGCGTGGCGTTTATTGATTTACGTGACAAATCAGGCGTCGCACAAGTCGTCATAAATGATGAAGCGGTGGCACACCCGTTGCGCAGTGAATTCGTGTTGAAAATTACTGGAAGGGTGCGCAAACGGCCCGAAGGGCAGGAGAACCCACGTCTGAGTTCAGGTGAAATTGAGGTCGAGGCAACCGATGTAGAGATACTAAATGAGTCCTCTGCGTTGCCGTTCCAGGTGTCGACTGCTCTTGAAGAAGCAACTGACGAAAAGGTCGGTGACGAAGTGCGCCTCAAGTTCCGTTACCTTGACCTCAGGCGTCCTGCACTAGCGAACGCACTGCGCTTGAGGGCTAAAGTTTCCTCGACTGCACGCCGCGTTCTAGACGAGTTAGGGTTTGCGGAGTTCGAAACGCCAACTTTGATCCGCTCGACGCCCGAAGGTGCCCGAGATTTTATCGTGCCCGCACGGCTTTCTCCAGGTTCGTGGTACGCACTGCCTCAGAGTCCGCAACTTTTCAAGCAGTTGTTGCAGGTGGCTGGCTTCGAGAAGTATTACCAGATTGCCAGATGCTATCGCGATGAAGATTTCCGTGCGGACCGCCAGCCCGAGTTCACGCAGCTCGATGTGGAGGCTTCGTTTGTCGGCGCTGAGGACATTTATGCCCTGACCGAAAGGCTAATGGGTGAACTTTTCGCGCTTATTGACATTAAACTGCCCAGTGTGTTTCCCAGAATTTCTTTTGCGGATGCGATGAACAGTTATGGCTCGGATAAACCTGACTTGCGGTTTGGTAACCCTATCGTTGAGTTGACGGAGTATTTCAAAGACACTGAGTTTCGCGTATTCCAGTCGGACTATGTCGGCGCAGTAGTTTACCCAGGTGGGGCAAGCCTCCCTCGTCGTCAGTTTGATGCCTGGCAGGAGTGGGCGAGGAGCCGCGGTGCGAAAGGGCTAGCATATGTGCAGTTTAATGAGTCTGAACTCGGAGGTCCAGTAGTCAAAAATCTTAGCGAAAAGGAGCGTGAAGGTCTACTCAAAGCAGTCAACGCTAAGGAAGGTGACGCCGTTTTCTTCGCTGCGGGTGAGCGCGTCAAGTCTCAAGAGCTACTCGGTGCGGTCCGTGTTGAAATAGCACAGCGTCTCGGTGTAATAGACCGTCATCTAACAGGTAATACTGCTCCTGACACCGCGATAGAGGACCAATTGATGAAAGATGCACCATTTGAAGTTCTGGTGGGTAAGGATGGCAGAAAATGGTCAATTGTCTGGGTGGTTGACTTCCCAATGTTCAAGTCTACGGCACTAGCCAAAGGTGAAGGTGACGTTGCGGTCGGCGGTGGCGAGTGGACTGCGGTTCATCATGCTTTCACAGCGCCTATTGATGTTGAAGGCTTTGACAAGGACCCCGAAAATGCATTGAGCGATTCGTATGATATTGTCCTGAATGGCAATGAGATAGGCGGTGGGTCTATCCGCATCCACAGTCGTGACGTCCAAGAGCGAGTATTTAGACTGATGGGCATTGATGAAGATGAGGCGCAGGAGAAGTTCGGCTTCCTGCTTGACGCGTTCAAATATGGGGCACCTCCCCATGGTGGAATTGCTTTCGGGTGGGATCGTATCGTTGCCTTGATGGCTGGAGTTGCTTCGATTCGTGATGTGATAGCGTTTCCCAAGACTGGAAATGGCGTAGATTTGATGCAAAAGTGCCCTGCGAAGATAACTGATGAACAGAGGGCGGAAGCTGGAGTGGATTATGAGGATCTAGATTAGTTTATGTTAAAGCGGCGTGTTATCCCTTGTCTAGACGTCAAGGACGGTAAGGTTGTCAAAGGCGTCAACTTCCAGGGGCTTAAAAATGTTGGCGACCCAGTCGAGTTGGCTAAGCGGTATTATGAGGAAGGTGCCGACGAGTTGACATTCTTGGACGTTTCCGCGTCAATTGAAGGACGAGGCACAATGCTTGAAATTGTCGAGCGCACTGCGAATCAGGTTTTTATACCGCTTACGGTGGGCGGCGGTGTTCGGAGTGTTGAAGATGTTCGGACACTGTTGAATGCTGGTGCGGACAAGATTGGCGTTAACTCTTCAGCTGTTAAACGTCCAGACTTGATTTCGGAGATTTCCGCTGCGTTTGGGCGTCAGGTCGTGGTGCTCAGTGCTGACGCGAGGCGAGCCGATGCTTCTTGGGCGCCTTCAGGATTCGAAGTGACCGTTAAAGGTGGCACAGTGTCAGCGAAGCGAGATTTGCTTGAATGGGTTAGGCTTGCAGAAAAGTTGGGTGCGGGTGAAGTGCTGTTAAACTCTATGGACAAGGATGGGACCAAGTCAGGGTTTGACCTCGAGATGATAAATCTACTGCGTGCGGAGTCGTCATTGCCGCTGATCGCGTCCGGGGGAGCTGGAAAGCTTGACCATTTTCGGGAAGTGTTCGATGAAACTGAGTGTGACGCTGTCCTAGCTGCGAGTGTGTTCCATAACGGTGAAGTTAGCATTTATGACGTGAAACACCTTCTAGCGTAGGGCTAGTGTGCATAAATTTCAGTCTTCGTCAATACGTCTTGGACAACTTGACCAGCGGATACTGAGTCAAATATAGCGTCCTGATTGAGTATTATTCGATGTTCAAACGAATATGTCGCGATGAACTTCACATCGTCTGGGGTAACGTAGTCCCTAGAGTCAATCGCTGCACAACACCTGCTCATCTGCAGTAACATTTGGGCTCCACGCTGCGAAACTCCGCATCGGGTCCTTGAGTCAATTCGAGTGGCGTCAACAATGCGCATAATGTACTCGGCGATCTCGTGGGACACATCAACAGTGTCGACGAACTGCTGCATTTTTAGCATCTTCTCCACGTTTAAGTTGTTTTCGTTCGCGTTGCCCTCGAACAGTGAGGGGTCGGTGCCACTGAAGAAATTCGACGTAGTGCTACTCTTGCGCTCTGAGATTGGACTCAACAATAGCCGTAGCGCGTCCTTTTTGTTAAGGTATCCGATGCTGGTTTTGACTCCGAACCGGTCAAGTTGGGCCTCCGGAAGTTGATATACACCATTTTCTTCAAGTGGATTCTGCGTCGCGATGATGAAAAATAACTCCGGGAGCTTGTGTGTAACGCCATCTATCGTAACTTGACGCTCCTCCATCGCCTCTAGCAGTCCGGACTGAGTTTTGCTACTGGCACGGTTAAGCTCATCGGCGAGGACAACATTGGCGAAAATTGGTCCTGGACAGAAGTTGAAGCTCGAACTCGCCTGATTGAACACGTTTACACCAGCAATGTCTGAGGGCAGTAGGTCTGGCGTGAATGAAATACGCTTGGACACCCCTTCGAACGCGTCGCCAACCGCCTTCGCTAGCACAGTTTTCCCAGTCCCTGGCACATCTTCTAGAAGGACATGTGTCCGTGAGAGTAGCGAGATTAGTACGAGTTTCAATACGACGCTCTTGCCGACGAAACTCCTAGAAACGGCATCAAAAAGTGCCTGATAATGCTTTGCGAACCAGTTAATATCCATAGAAGTAGTATAGAGCGCTGAGTTGTCAAGTAGACGAAAATCTTGCCGTGTGGTTAATAAGTGGCATTTTTATGGTGGACTGATTTTTTTTTGTCATACGATTAAGGGGCCACGGCCCCCCACCACCCGGTGGTATTGTAGCACAAAATGGTGTTGTCAAGGTGCCAAGAGTGCACTGTGGTTAATAAGTGGCATTTTTATGGTGGGCTGAATTTTTTTCGTCATACGATTAAGGGGCCACGGCCCCCCGCCACCCATGTGGCTAGTGTAGCACGAAGTTGGGGCAGAAAGGTGCCAAGGGTGCGACGTGGTTAATAAGTGCGGTTTTTATTGCGAGCACTTCGGGTGCGCTTTTAAGGCGTACTGACAGAAGCGGTACTTAATTTTCTCACCAGTGGGCGTTAAATCGCTCTCGGAGAACATCCACTCAGTTGAAGAAATCGGCATATAATCAGTGTTCATCGCGAGTTCGGGCGCATAAACATAAACGGACAGTTCGGTATCTTGCGCAAAAGAATAATCAATCTCGGTGACATACACTTTCTGCACCTGGTTCGTTGTGACTGCCCAATTATAAACCGACGCACCACCTATAATGAACACTTTATCCACGTCTGATACACTGACCGCTCGTGTGGCTATATATTCAGAGACTTCACTCAGACTAGTGCAGATTCTCAGGTTCTTGCCCGCCAAGTCGCCTGCGAACTCAGTTTCAAGCGCACGCCTCTCGTCTGGGAAGCACAATATCCAGTTCAAGCGCTTCGGTAGCGGTCTTTTGGGCAGACTGCGGTAGGTCTCGACACCCATAACGACGTGGTTTCCGCGGGCGGTAGGGTCGGATGTCACTCTCCTAAAGAAGTCAAAGTCCTCCTTGAGGTGCCAGAGTAGTTCGCAGTCACCCTTTTTCCCCAGTAGTTTGTCTCGGTCTTGGCACCAAATTGCAGCAATTTCAATCATAACATCAGTTTAGCATACGAACGTGCTATACTAGAGCAAATGAAGCGAAATGACTTGAATTCAGTGCTAGTAATCGGCTCTGGTCCTATTGTTATTGGTCAAGCGTGCGAGTTTGACTACTCAGGGACGCAGGCTTGCCGTGTGCTAAAATCTGAGGGCATTCGTGTGATACTTGTTAATTCCAACCCAGCGACCATTATGACGGACCCCGATTTTGCCGATGCGACCTATATTGAGCCAATCACAACCCCGATTCTGGAGGCGATTATTGAGAAAGAGCGCCCCGACGCAATACTACCTACTCTAGGCGGACAGACTGCCCTGAACGCGGCGGTGGCACTTGGTGAGGCTGGTGTGCTTGAGAAATATGGTGTTGAGCTGATTGGAGCGAGCCTTGAGGCTATCAACAAAGGTGAGGACCGCGAAGAGTTCAAGAAAGTGGTTGAAAAGTCTGGCGCGGAGTCAGCGAGAAGTGTGATTGCACATTCTATGGAGGAGTGCCGAAAAGGTGTGGATGATTTGGGTGGGTTCCCCGTAGTCGTTCGCCCTAGTTTTACGATGGGGGGGCTAGGCTCTGGGATTGCGTATAATGACGAGGACTTGGAGAATATTGCTGGGGCTGGCTTGCGTTACTCTCCGACTAGTGAGATACTACTTGAAGAGTCGATACTAGGCTGGAAAGAGTATGAGCTTGAGATGATGCGTGACAGCAAGGACAATGTGGTCGTGGTGTGCTCGATTGAGAATTTTGACCCAGTCGGCGTCCATACCGGCGATTCTGTGACAGTTGCGCCAGCGTTGACACTGACTGACCGTGAGTATCAGAAGTTACGGGACATATCAATTAACATTATCCGTGAAGTTGGCGTGGACACAGGTGGGTGCAATATTCAGTTCGCGATCAACCCAGAAAACGGTCGTATTATCGTTATTGAGATGAATCCGAGAGTGAGCCGTTCAAGTGCATTGGCGTCAAAAGCCACTGGGTTCCCGATTGCCAAAATCGCTACGAAACTGGCGTGCGGGTATAACCTCGACGAGATCAAGAATGACATCACGAGGGAGACACCCGCCTCGTTTGAGCCTACACTAGACTATGTGGTGGTTAAAATACCACGGTTTGCATTCGAGAAGTTCCCTGCCGCCGACGACACTTTGACGACCACTATGAAGTCCGTGGGTGAAGTGATGGCTATCGGACGTAGTTTCAATGAGGCACTGCAAAAAGCCTGCCGCTCAATCGACAACGGCGCGACAGAGTTCAATTTCGAGTCTACTGCTGACGAACTAGATGACCTGCTTGAGAGCGTAAAGAGGCCGACTGCGGGGCGTCTACTCCAGATCCAGAGAGCACTCTACGCCTTACAGAAGACTGATACGGCAGATGTAGCGGTGACGAAACTACACGAATTGACAAAAGTTGACCCCTGGTTCCTCAACCAGATATGCTATATAAACGAGGTAGCAGATCGCATTAAGCAGAGTGCCGCTCTCATCAAGAGTGCCGAAAAGAGTGCACGAAACGTATTGAAGATGGCTAAGCAAAACGGGTTTAGCGACAAGCAGATTGCAATGCTGATAGGGCTTGGGACTGGTGCAGATACTGAGAACGAAGTCAGGATGATTCGCATGAAAAACAATATTGCGCCGGTGTATAAGTCGGTCGATACGTGCGCAGCGGAGTTCCCAGCGAAGACGCCATACTATTATAGCACATATGACTTAGAGACTGAAGTGTTGCCTCGGGAGAAGGAGGCCATCTTGATTCTAGGGTCGGGGCCGAATAGGATTGGGCAGGGGATTGAGTTCGACTACTCGTGTGTGCATTGTGCACTCGACCTGAGCAACCCATTTTCGCTTGATTTGAGCAACCCATTTTCGTTGTCTTCGGCTCAAGCAGTGCCTTCGCACAGCCATTCGCCTGCAGACTTAGAAACTGACTCACTCATATCAAGCTCGCCGCTCGATCAGTGCAAACCATCGTTACCGTCATACGAGACCATTATGGTGAACTGCAACCCGGAAACGGTTTCAACAGATTATGACACCGCAGACCGCCTGTATTTCGAACCGGTGACCTTCGAGGACGTGATGTCGATCTATGACGCGGAATTGAAGGCGGGCCCAATAAAAGGGGTCATCGTCCAGCTCGGAGGGCAGACACCCCTCAGTTTGGCAGCACGCTTGAAGGCTGCAGGTGTCCCGATAATAGGCACAACTCCAGAGGCGATTGACTTGGCAGAAAACCGTGAAGCATTTGGGGAAGTCCTCAAGAACGTCGGACTGAACGCTCCAAAGTTTGGGACCGCACTAACAGTTGATGATGCATTCAAGATTGCAGATGCCATCGGTTTCCCAGTGCTTGTTCGCCCAAGCTATGTCCTCGGTGGCCGTGGTATGGAGATAGTCTACACCAATGATCAGCTTGAGGATTACGTGTCGCGCGCCCTGTCTGCGGCAAAAATGCAGGCGGAGGATCGTGACGAGCTACCAGTGGCACTCCTAATCGACAAGTTCCTAGACGACGCGATGGAGATTGACGTTGACGCACTCTTTGACGGCAAAGAGCTGTATTTAGGCGGCGTAATGGAGCACATTGAGGAGGCGGGCATCCATTCTGGTGACTCGGCTTGCGTTCTGCCTCCAGCAACTTTGAGTAAGGCACAGATTGGCGTGATTCGCGAGGCGACAGAAAAGATTGCAAGGGGGGTCGGTGTTCTCGGGCTAATAAATGTGCAGTTCGCGTTGGCGGCAGGGCAACTTTATGTGATTGAGGCTAACCCACGGGCGAGTAGGACAGTCCCATTTGTGTCGAAGGCGTCAGGTATTTCGTTGGCTAAAGCGGCGGCGCGAGTAATGACGGGTGTCCCGATTTCACAGTTACGCGAGCTAGGATACCTCAAGCGGGTGGGTGATGGTGCCGACTTCGATTCATCAACGCCAATAGCAGTCAAAGAAGCAGTGCTACCGTTCAAAAGGTTCCGCACCAAGTCAGGGCAAGCAGTTGATTCGCTACTTGGCCCCGAGATGCGTTCCACCGGTGAAGTGATGGGCTTCGATGTTGACTTTCCGCACGCCTTCGCGAAGGCACAAGATGCAGTCGTTGGCAAGCCTAGCGCAACATCTGGCGGCGTGTTCCTCTCGATTAGTGACCGTGACAAGAAATTACTACCACTGGTTGCTAGGGAAATTAGCGACATCGGTTTCAAAATCTACGCGACACAAGGCAGTAAAGACATCCTAGACCGTAATGGCATCGAGTCGACAATAGTCAGCAAGATTTCGGGCAAGTTCGGCGGTATGATAGACGGTGCACCAACCGCAGTCGAGCTAATCGAGCGGGGTGACATTCAGTTGGTGATTAACACTCCGTCCGGGCAGGGTTCGCGCACTGATGGTTACGAAATCCGTGCGGCAGCAACCGTAATGGACATCCCAACTATAACTACAATTCAACACTTCGTCGCCGCGGTGGAGGCTCTTCGCGTAACAAAGAACTCGAAATTCACGGTCAAGAGCCTGCAGGAGCACCACAAGTCAACCAGGAGTACTGAGTCTAGGTGAGGACCAGTTTGCGGCACATCAAAAAAAATCGTTACACCACTAAGGGGCCACGGCCCCCCACCACCCAAGGCCAGTGTAGCGCAAAATAGTGTCGCCAAGGTGCGGAAAGTGCGACGTGGTTAATAAGTGCCGATTTTATGGCTGGACTTCTTTTTAAGGGTGACTCGCATTCAAGATATGTGCTACAATAGTGCTATGATTAAGAATAGGCAACTCAATGCGGCAGTTAACCTATTAAATTTCGCGCGTAATTGCGTAGCTAAATGTGGTGGTTCGGGCTATCTCGATGCCAAGGGCGAACTGATTATTGATCGTGGCGTGGAGACGTGGATTACTGCACGGATGCTTTATAGTTTCTCGCTGGGGAAGATACTGCTGGACAACCGTTTAGTCGATGAGCGGCAATACAAGTTCGATGTTGAACATGTGATTGAGGGGCTACTGCAGGCGTTCGAGCCAGGAGGTTGTTTGTGCGATGATGTCAATGACGGCTGGTATGCGAAAGTCAGCTCAGTGGGCGAGGTGCTTGACCAGTCCAAAGCTGCGTATGCCCACGCGTTTGTGATCTTGGCGTCGGCAACCCTTTTGAAAGCGGCTGAGAGTAATGATGAGCTGGCGGCCAGGGCGCAGAATTTATTCAGGCACAGTTTCGACATTTTCTATAAGTATTTCTGGGACAATGAGCAGCAGATGGCGCGAGATAATTACAAGCACGCCAATTGGACTGCACTTGATGATTACCGTGGTATTAACGCCAATATGCACACTGTAGAAGCACTTACGGCGGCATCGAGCATTTGCAAAGAGCTGAACTACGAGTTTGACAATCCCCAAAAAGTTGTACTTGAAGCTGACTTGCCGTATGAGTTGGATGCGAAGAGTGCGTATTCGGTATTACTCTTTGATATGGCAGGCAGCATTATCGGGCGTGTTGTTCGTTTGGCGAAGCAGTTTGACTATAGGATACCTGAGCACTTTGACGAGAAGTGGACCCCGTTGCCTGAATTTAACAGCGCAGTGCCCGATGATCCTTTTAAGCCGTTTGGTGCGACTCCTGGGCACGCTATCGAGTGGGGGAGACTGATTCTGCAATACAACACTGTGGCGAAAGATGACGAACTCGCGAAAGTGGGGTGGAAGTTGATTGCGCAGACACTTTCGGAGAACTACACGCGCGGTGATGACGAGGGAATTGCCTACACGACTGATTTTAGCGGTGTGCCTGTGGTTAAGACAAGGATGCATTGGGTGGTTGCTGAGGCTTTAAGTGCGACTGCGGTGTTGGCGAAGGCTGGTGATGCAACTGCCTGGGAATTTTACGCTATGTTGGAACACTACGCACAAGAGTGCTTTTATGACGAGGAATACGGGTCCTGGTTCCACGAGCTTGACGACAAGAACAGACTGAGTGATAAGGTTTGGCCGGGGAAACCTGATGTGTACCATGTGTTGCAGAGCTACCTTATTCCACTGTTTGACCCTGGAATGTCACTGGCGACCTCGATTAAGCCTACTGCAGTTGTTGTCGTCGGCGAATTGCTTTTCGATATCGATCACACGAAGGGTTCGGGGCTTAAAGCGCTTGGAGGCAGTCTGACCAATATGGCAATCGGCATCTCGCGGCTGGGCAATAATGTGAAGCTATACACTGGTGTCGGCGATGATTCGCTCGGTACTGAAGCTCGAAACATTTTGCGCAGTGAACATGTGGATTTTGACGCTACAATGACCCTGATCGCGAAGACTAACACCGCGAAGGTAACACTTGACGCTAGCGGGAATGCACAGTACGAGTTCGAATACGACCCAACAATTCGTGGCATTCTGACTAGTGCCGCTGCCGACTTAATGAGTGCTAAAGCGCTGGTGCTAGGCTCGTTGTCGTCACAGTTTCCGCAAGGTGTGGCTGCTCATGAAATCGGTGTTTTGGCGCAAGAGGCAAAAACTCGCGGTGTAAAAGTCTATTACGACCCTAACATTCGCCCCACAGTTATCCCTGATCGTCACGCCACACTGAAAATCGTTGAGAACTATATTGCTAAATCGGCAGTTGTGAAGGCGTCACTTGAAGATCTCGAATGGCTCTACGGCAAGCAGGGCGAAGCATTTACCCGTGCAGACTGCGCAACATGGGCGGAGCGCTGGCTAGACCTAGGAGCAAAACTCGCAGTGTTCACTTTAGGGGCTGAAGGTGCCGTGGGATACTTCAAAGAGGTGCAGACCGCGTCTAGTGGTATCAATTTACAGTCAGTCTATGTGCGCCCGAACGAAGTCGATGTCGCGGACACTATTGGCGCAGGTGACAGTTTCATGTCGGCATTGGTTGATGCGACCGCTAGTCTGGACCTTGACGCACTCAACGCTCGCACAGTTGAAGAGGTGTTGCACTTCGCGTCCTCAGTTTCCGCAGTCACGGTTTCCCGCAAAGGTTCGAACCCACCGCACCTACATGAACTCTAATTAGCAGAGGCACTATTTCTGCCGTGGGTCACTCCTATTTAACTATTGAACATAAAGTGCTATAATAGTGATAAGTGCACTCGATAGGTTTACAATGCTTGCACGCTACTGATGATGAGATTGATTGAGCAGAGCACTCGCCCTGTTTGATGTTTCTTTGAGTCGGCAACTATGTAAGTAAACAAAAACGAAAGGAAATATATGGCAAAGGCTACATACGAAAGAACAAAGCCGCACGTAAACGTCGGTACAATTGGACACGTTGACCACGGTAAGACTACTCTGTCTGCTGCAATCTCTAAGGTTCTGCACGATAAATTACCAGATGTGAACCCAGTGTTTGCGTTTGATGAGATCGACAAGGCTCCAGAAGAGAAAGAGCGTGGTATCACAATCAACATCGCTCACATCGAGTATGAGACTGAGAAGCGTCACTATGCGCACGTAGATGCACCAGGGCACGCAGACTTCATCAAAAACATGATTACAGGTGCTGCTCAGATGGACGGCGCAATTCTTGTTGTTGCTGCTACTGACGGACCTATGGCACAGACTAAGGAGCACATCCTTCTTGCTAAGCAGGTCGGCGTTCCGAAGCTTCTCGTGGCTTTGAACAAGTCGGACATGGTAGATGACGAAGAACTACTTGAGTTGGTTGAGATGGAGATTCGTGAAGCTATTGAGGCTCAAGGTTTCGATCTTGGCGACGATGAGATTGTTCGCGTTTCTGCTCTGAAGGCTCTTGAAGGCGATGCTGAGTGGGCTAAAAAGGTTGAAGAGTTGATGGATTTGGTCGATGACCGCATTCCTGAGCCTGTTCGTGACCTTGACAAACCATTCTTGATGCCAATCGAGGACGTATTCACAATCACTGGCCGTGGTACAGTCGTAACTGGTCGTGTTGAGCGTGGTACTCTAGACATTAACACTGAAGTTGAAATCGTTGGTATTCGTGACACCCAGAAGACTACTGTTACTGGAATCGAGACTTTCCACAAGCAGATGACTCAGGCACAAGCTGGTGACAACACTGGTCTTTTGCTTCGCGGCATCGAGCGTACGGCTGTTGAGCGTGGACAGGTTATCTGCAAGCCAGGTTCTGTTACACCTCACAGTGTTTTCGAAGGTCAGGTATACGTTTTGACTAAAGAAGAGGGTGGGCGTCCTGCTCCATTCTTCGCTGGTTACCGTCCTCAGTTCTACTTCCGCACGACGGACGTTACTGGTGTTGTTAATTTGACTGGTGGTGCTACTCAGGTTATGCCTGGTGATAACGTCACTCTTGAAGTTGAACTAATCCAGCCTATCGCAATGGAAGAGGGACTTGGCTTCGCTATCCGCGAGGGTGGGCGTACTGTAGGTTCTGGTAAGGTTACCAAGATCATTAAGTAGTTCAGACACCTCTGTTCAAGCAAAAAAGCCGGCGTTCCGCCGGCTTTTTTGCGTTTTGTACAGTTTCCCGGCCCGCAAGTTCCCTCGCAAGTTCCCTCGCAAGTCAGTATTTTTTTCGAGCACTCCATTAAGGGGCCACGGCCCCCCGCCACCCGGTGGCATTGTAGCATAAAATGGTGTCGTCAAGGTGTCAAGTGCGCGCTGTGGTTAATAAGTGCGGAAAGTGCAGCGTGGTTAATAAGTGCTGTTTTTATTACACGAAATGTTCGGGGTCTATTGCCTCGCGGAACTCTTCCACGGTCAAATCAAGCCCAAGGTCACCTTGTAACGCGGTAAACGCCTCTTGCAACGTCAGGTCATTCTCAAATGCGTGTCGTGATATTTTCGTCGCATTATCATATCCAATCCGTGGGGTAAGCGCAGTGATCAACATTAGCGAATTCATCACATTTTCCCGCATCTTCGCAGTGTTCAAATGCATCCCAGAGAGTAAATTGTCCACAAATGAGTTCACGCTATCGCCTAGAAGACGCCCAGACTGCAAAATGTTGTAGATTATCACTGGCATAAAGGTGTTCAACTGGAAGTGCCCGTTGCTCGCTGCGAATGTAATCGTCGCATCATTTCCTATCACTTGGGAACAAACCTGAGTCAGTGCCTCGATCTGAGTAGGGTTAACCTTTCCTGGCATTATAGAACTACCAGCCTCATTCGCCGGAATGCTCAACTCGCTCAACCCTGCACGTGGTCCCGAAACGTAGACTCTAATGTCATTGCCAATTTTCGTTAAGCTTACCGCCAGCTCTTTCAGCACTGAAGAGTATGCCACGAGCGTTGACTTCGAGGAAATCTGGAAGAACTTGTTGGCGTCGAGTGTGAAGCCGTCCTCTTCAAGATGCTCTTGTGCTTTATCGACAAATGTTCCCATTTTCGGGACGTTAAGCCCAGTTCCGACCGCGGTTCCGAAGAGCGCCAACTTGCTCAACTCGGGCAGAATTGCAATCAACCTGTTCTTTGCGACAACAATCATCTCGACCCATGATAAAACTTCATCTCTAAAACGCATTGGCACTGCGTCCTGCATATGTGTGCGCCCGATTTTTATTGCCTCTGACTCCTTCGAGTATGCCAAATTGTTGAGCGCATCGATAAGCTTGTTTAGCGACGGTATTACCAACTCCTCAAGCTGCTTTTTCGCGGAAATGTGCATTGCGCTCGGGAAGACGCAGTTTGAAGATTGCGCAAAATTCACGTCATCATGCGAGTCAATTGGACAAAAATTCGAGCTCCCGAACAGTTCAGGCTCCTGTATTGAAATGTAGCGGTTCGCCAAATTCGCAATCACTTCGTTAACATTCATATTGGTCTGTGTGCCCGACCCCGTCTGAAACACTACGAGAGGAAAATGCTGATCATGCTCCCCATTCTCCACCTCTGCAGCAACTTTCACTATTGCACCAAGCACAACGTCGGCAGAATCTCTCGCACTGCGCACGTTCGATTCAAGTGCCGCCTTTGCCACGATCCTTTTGATGTAACTTATCGAGTGGATAACCTCTATCGGCATCTTTGACGTCCCAATTCGGAAATTGTCCAGGCTCCTCTGAGTGTTAATGCCCCAGAACTTGTCGTCTTCGATTTCGACACTGCCAAATGAATCCGAATATTGCATATCAGATCGCACCTTTTACCGCGTCGGCAACTATTTCTGCAAGGTTCGGCGTAAACACACTCGGGATAATGTTTGCCGTGTGTAACTCGTCGTCACTCATTGAATACGCTAATGCATTAACTGCCGCCAACTTCATCTCGTCGGTAATTCTGGTCGCCCTCGCTTCGAGTGCCCCCTTAAAGATGCCAGGAAACGCAATCACATTGTTGATTTGGTTGTCGAAGTCGCTACGCCCACTACCGTAGATTTTAGCGCCGTTCTCTAGTGCCACATCTGGCATAATTTCTGGCGTCGGGTTAGAGAGTGCGAATATCACTGAGTCTTCGCGCATTTTTTTAACATCGGCCGCAGTAAGAACATTTGGCGCCGACACACCGATGAATAAATCCCTGCCTTCTACCGCATCGCTCAACGTCTGAATCTGCTCTGAAAACGCATAACCACGAGCGTTCTTGAGTTCTACTGCAAGTTCACGCTTTTCGTCATTTATGCCCTCACGTGTAGAATGGATTGCACCTCGAGAATCACAAATCAGTATGTCCTTAACACCGACCTTGAGCAACATTTTCGCAATAGAAATACCAGCCGCACCAGCACCATTAATCACTGCCTTCACCTCGGAGAGCGGTTTTGCCACCAGACGAAACGCATTGATTACCGCCGCGCAGACAACAATTGCCGTGCCGTGTTGGTCATCGTGGAAGACTGGGATGTTAAGTCGCTCGACTAGTGCCCGCTCAATCTCGAAACACCTTGGCGCAGAGATGTCCTCAAGGTTTATGCCACCGAAAGTGGGCTCCAGCAACTCAACGGTTCTGACTATTTCATCAACATTCTGAGTCCGCAAGCAGATCGGGAACGCGTCCACGCCAGCAAACTCTTTGAATAGTGCACACTTACCCTCCATAACAGGCATCGCGGCTTCAGGACCAATATTGCCGAGGCCCAACACAGCAGAGCCATCAGATACTACTGCGACAGTGCGTCCTTTTAGTGTTAACTGGTTCGCGCGCTGTACGTCCTCAGCGATTGCGCGACAAGGCTCAGCGACACCCGGTGTGTACGCGATTGACAACTCGTCTTGTGTAGTAATTGGCATGCGCGACTTCACCTCAAGTTTTCCTTGATGCTTCAGGTGCTCCGCAAGTGCAGTTTGAAAATAGTCCATATCAGCAGTATAGCACTAACTTCATTCGCAGGGCGGCGAAGCCACCCTGACGAATTTAGTAAGTGCTATTCATAACAAATTTAACTTCGAGAGGAAGAACCGCTGCGCTCGCGGGCGGGCGGGTGCGTCTCAGGGTCCCGCGCGCTAGCGCGGGTGGACGCCGAGCTCTCCTCCCGCTTATTTGCCAAACTCGCAAGCGAGTTTGACCTCTGTGCACTTTTGTGCACTTTCCAGATTCGTCGGTCGTGCTATACTAGTGATGTTGTTCGGCGCGGGATGCCGACGGGAAGGAAGTTCATGTCAGAAGTGAAACCAGTAGATAATCCTGAGAACATCGCAGGAGTCAATGAAGTTAATGATATGGTGCCAAAGGCGTTAAAAGCGCTTGGTGAATATCGTGCGCTTGACCAGGAGAAGATCGACTATATCGTCAAGAAGGCGTCAGTTGCAGCACTTAATCAGCATGCACCGTTAGCCAAGTTCGCAGTTGAGGAAACTGGGCGCGGTAGGATTGAAGACAAGGCTGTGAAGAACATCTTTGCCTGTGAGCATGTGACCAATTACCTCGCGAAACAGAAGACAGTGGGCGTGATTTCCCGTGACCCTATTTCGGGCATCACTGAGATTGCGGACCCAGTTGGCGTGGTGGCTGGTGTGACCCCGACGACGAACCCTACTTCGACGGCAATTTTCAAGTCACTGATCGCGATCAAGACGCGTAACCCGATCATTTTCGGCTTCCACCCATCGGCACAGCAGTGCTCAATCGCGGCAGCAAAAGTTGTCCGTGACGCGGCGATTAAAGCGGGTGCCCCAGAGAACTGTATCCAGTGGGTTGAAACTCCCTCTCTTGAGGCGACGACTGCGTTAATGAACCATGAGGGTGTGGCGACAATTCTTGCAACTGGCGGTAACGCGATGGTTGAGGCAGCCTATTCTTGCGGTAAGCCTGCGCTAGGTGTTGGTGCTGGAAATGTGCCGAGTTATGTCCATAAAGATGCGAACATCAAGCGCGCTGCGAACGACATTGTGGTCTCGAAGAACTTTGACTACGGGATGATTTGTGCCTCCGAGCAAGCAGTGATCCTCCATAAAGATATCGCTGACGAGTTCCTTAATGAATGCGAGAAGCTGCACGTTTATATGTGTAACGCCGACGAAAAAGCGAAGCTTGAGGAGTTCCTTTTTGGAGTGAAGGCGTATTCGGAAAACTGTTCTGGACGTAAACTCAACCCTACAATTGTCGGTAAGTCGCCGCAGTGGTTGGCGGAGAATGCTGGATTTAGCGTGCCTGAAGAGACGTCAGTCATATTCGCCGAGGTCTCAAAAGTTGGTGAAGAAGAGCCGTTAACCTTCGAGAAGCTCAGCCCAGTGCTCGCAGTGATTAAAGTCAATGATGAGGTTGAAGGGTTTGATGCAGCTGAAGCGATGCTCGAAAATGGTGGTCTCGGTCACTCTGCCTGCATTCACACGCGCGATAGCCAACTCGCTGAGGATTACGGTACTCGTATGCAAGCGTGCCGTATTTTGTGGAATAACCCTACGTCTCTCGGTGGTGTTGGTGACATCTATAATGCTATCATCCCGAGTCTGACCCTCGGTTGCGGTAGTTATGGTAAAAACTCGGTCTCAAACAATGTGCAGGCCTGTAATTTAGTGAACGTTAAGCGTATCGGAAGGAGAAACAATAATATGCAGTGGTTCAAAGTCCCAAGTCGAATCTATTTCGAGCCCAATTCAATCAAATACCTCCAGGATATGCGTGAACTAGACAGTCGTGTAGTCATCGTAACTGATAAAGTGATGAATGAGATTGGCGTTGTCCAGAAAGTTATTGACCAGCTCCTCGCACGTGAGGATGGACAGAATATCCGCTACAAAGTCATCGATTATGTTGAGCCAGAGCCTAGTGTTGAAACCGTTCAAAAAGGTGCTGCCGAGATGCGTGACTTCCAGCCGGACACAATTATTGCAGTCGGCGGTGGTTCTCCTATGGACGCGGCGAAAATTATGTGGCTGTTGTATGAGCACCCCGAAATCGACTTCAACGACTTGCGCGAGAAGTTCTTCGACATCCGTAAGCGTGCCTTCCGCATTCCAAAACTCGAGAAAGCGCGCCTGGTTTGTATTCCGACAACTTCTGGTACTGGCTCGGAAGTGACCCCGTTTGCAGTGATTACTGACCACTCGACTGGCTATAAGTACCCGATTGCTGACTATGCGATTACACCGTCTGTGGCGATTATTGACCCAGAGTTGGCGTATTCTCAGCCTGCACGTGTCGCTACGGACTCCGGTCTGGACGCTTTGACGCACTGTATTGAGAGTTATATTTCAGTCTACGCTAACGACTACACTGATGGCTTAGCGCTGCACGGAATCCGTATCATCTCGAAGAACCTTGAGAAAGCTGTCCTCGAGGGCGATCGCTGTGCGAAGGAGAGTATGCATAATGCGGCGACTATTGCTGGTATGGCTTTCGCGAATGGTTTCTTAGGTGTTTGTCACGGTATTTCACACACACTCGGTGCCGTCTATCACGTGGCGCATGGTCGCATGAACTCGCTGCTATTGCCGACTACAGTCCGCTACAATGCGAAAACACCTGTGAAGCCGACTGCTTGGCCGAAATATGACCACTACGTTGCTGGAGAGAAGATGCAGGACATCGCTTGGGCAATGGGGTTGGACAATTCTACTCCTGAGGTGGCAACTGAGAATGTGGCGACTTTCATTGAGGGTATGCGTGACCGCCTCGGCGTCGAGAAGTCGATTAAAGAGGTTCACCCAGAAATCAATGACGACGACTTTATGCGTAACCTTGACTCAATCGTGATGCGTGCGTATGAGGATCAGTGCACACCAGCGAACCCGCGCGTGCCGTTGCTTGAAGAGATGAAAGACATCGCTGTTGGAGTGTTCTACGGCGTCCGCATGGAAGAGGGCAACCGCATTCGCAAAGAGTGGGAGGAGGCGCACGGCATCGAGTCTGAGTAGCAGTTCTTAGAATTCTTCCACGGTAAGCATCGTGGGCGTGTTTTAGCGTGCCGAAATCGTAAAGTATGACTGAGAGTATTCTTGATGAGTTAGTCGCTGGTGCAGTTGAAGATTGTGCTGAGCGTCGACGTCTTGTGCCAAAAACCCAGCTGATGCTACTGGCGCAAAACCAGCGTCCTGCGTTAGACGTGCTTGAAGTGTTCAGACAGAGGCCCTTCAACTTGATAGCGGAAATCAAGCGCGCTAGCCCGTCAAAAGGTGACATCGGTGAAATACTTGATCCGGTGAAGTTGGCGAAAGAATACGAATATGCGGGTGCTTCGATGATATCAGTTTTGACCGAGCGGCGTAAATTTAAGGGCAGCATTAACGACTTGAAAAAGATTGCGAGTAGTGTTAATGTGCCTGTATTGCGCAAAGACTTCATAGTGGACGAGTATCAGATTCTTGAGTCGCGGGCTTGCGGCGCTAGTGTTGTGCTTCTAATTGTTGCGGCATTCGAGTGGGACAAAAACGGTGGGTTTAACCATCTGCAACGCCTCGTAAATCTGACGCACGAACTTGGCATGAAAGCGCTAGTGGAGTGTCACAATTATGACGAGATTCGCACTGCAAAAGGGCTCGGCGTTGAACTAATTGGTGTTAACGTGCGGGACTTAAAGACTTTCGAGGTCGATAAGAACATTTTTGCGCGGTATGCCCCCTCTTTTACTGATGAGGTCACACTAGTCGCAGAGTCTGGTGTTGCTGAGCCAGCAGATTTCGCATACTATGTGCGCAACGGGGCGAAGGCGGTTCTAGTGGGTGAGGCACTTGTCAAGGCAGCGGACCCCGTGCGCCAAGTTCGAGAGTTCTTGACGGCGGGTAAAATCGCGAAAATGGATACTCCGCAAGACCAACCCTCGATGTATCCAGTGGCAGATATCGCTCCTGACAGCACTCAGACTCAAAGTCAAGTCGGTGCACAACGCAGCATTAACACTTCTGGTGTGGGTGCCTCGTTCAATACCACGCGCTATCAGACGCAGGAAGAGCAGAACCCGAACCAGCGTCCACTCGACGGCAAGCTTAGCGAGCTCAACGGACCGTATTTTGGTGAGTTCGGTGGTCGTTTTGTCCCCGAGGCGTTGGTTGGTGCCTTGACCGAGTTCGATGAGGCGTATCAGAAAGCAAAGGCGGACGACGAGTTCCAGTCCGAGTTCAAGCGGTTGTTGAAGGATTACGTTGGGCGTCCCAGTAGTTTGACTTTAGCCGACAGGTTCGCGACGGCGTTGGGGGTCCGGATTTCCGAGGAGTTAGGTGTTTACGCGGTTCCAAAAGTATACCTTAAACGCGAGGACCTCAACCACACGGGTGCACACAAAATAAACAACGCACTAGGTCAAGCACTCCTTGCAAAAAAGATCGGCAAGAAGCGTGTCGTTGCAGAGACGGGTGCGGGCCAACACGGCGTCGCCACAGCAACCGTTTGCGCACTGCTCGGGCTGAAGTGCGTGGTCTATATGGGGGCGGTGGACGCAAAGCGGCAGGCATTAAACGTGGCTCGAATGAAACTGCTTGGCGCAGAAGTTGTTGAGGTTCAGACTGGTGACAAAATCCTCAAGGATGCGATAAATGAAGCACTGCGCGACTGGGTGACGAATGTTGAAACTACACATTATCTGCTAGGAACAGTTGCGGGCCCACATCCATTCCCTACTGTTGTGCGTGACTTCCAGAAAGTGATTGGCGAAGAGGCGAAACAGCAACTCAAGGAGGAGTATTTAGAACAGAAACTCCCTGATGCAATCGTGGCATGTGTTGGCGGTGGGTCGAACGCAATAGGCATTTTTAACGCATTTCTCGATGATGATCAGGTGCAACTTTTTGGTGTCGAGGCTGGTGGGAGTGGTCCTGAATCGGGCAAGCACGCGATACGTTTCGGTGAAGATTTGCCTGGCGCGCAGAATGTCGGGTCAATCGGCGTGTTCCAGGGTGCTAAGTCATACCTTTTGCAGGATTCGCAGGGGCAAACGCTAGAAACACACTCGATTTCAGCAGGACTAGACTACGCTTCGGTGGGGCCTGAGCATCCATATTTGAGAGCGATTGACCGCGTGAACTACACTTTTGCCACTGACGACGAGGCGATGGACGCGTTTTCAACACTCTGCAAGACTGAGGGCATTATACCGGCACTAGAGTCGAGTCATGCGCTAGCGGGGGCCTATAAAGTGCTCCGAAAACTTGTCGAGCGGGGCAATTTAACCCCGACGGTGCTCATTAACTTGTCTGGGCGCGGTGATAAAGATGTCAGTACAGCGTCAAAATACTTCGGAATTGCGGGTGACGAGTCAAGTGGAGGTGCAGGTGATGTCTAACCCAAGGTGAGTGTTCCGTCTACATTTCTAAAAGTCACTGCGACAGGTAATGACTTCATAATCTTTTTAGACCTCGAAAACCGCTTCTCACCTACTGAACGCGAAGTATCTGGGCTCTGCGACCGGCACTTCGGAATTGGGGCAGACGGGTTAATCCGCATTGGCACTACTGAACTTGACGACTTCTTCATGGACTATTTTAACTCGGACGGCAGCTCGGCGCAAATGTGTGGTAATGGTGTTCGGGCGACTGCGGCGGCCCTGAAACATTTCGGCAAGACTGACGACGACTCAAGTATTTTAGTTGATACACGTGCAGGGCTGAAAGTTGTGCAACGACAGCATGATGTTGAACATGTGGGCTTTTCGCTTTTCGACGCTAACAATTTCCAGAAAAAGATTGATGTTTTCCGCGTGAATATGGGCAAGTGGAGCGCGGACGACGGCGCAAAGTTTGAAGTGCGTGCAGGTCAGTTTAATTATTCCGCGCGATTTGTTGATATGGGCAATGAGCATCTTGTTGTCGAAGTGCCACTCCAGGCGGAGTTAGACAAGCTAGATTTGAGTATGCCTCCGCTGGTGTCTTCAGATGATTCAGAGTTTGCTGAGCGCGTTAAGACTGCGGGCACTAATGTTGAGTTCTACTATTTCCACAACGGTAAGCTGAAGTTACGCATCTGGGAGCGGGGTGTCGGTGAGACTTTAAGTTGCGGAACTGGGGTGTGTGCCACTGCCATCAGTAATTACCTAGACCGCGGGTTATTGCATGCTAGGGTTGAGGTGAAGGGTGGCGTGCTTGATGTCGATGTCCACCCAGATTTCGTGTCGCTGCAGGGGAGTGCGCAAGTGGTTAGTGAGTTCGAGTATTTTTAGGTCTAGGGCAGTAAAGGGGGTTGAATAATGTCTAGTTTATGGCAGAATTTGTTGGAGAATGTGGACGGAAAGCGTATTTGTCTGGGTATTGACCCACATGACGCCTTGCTCAGACAGTGGTCAGATGAGCATGATGACTTGGCGACCGCCGCTGATGAAGGTGTCCTGCCTCTCAGTAAGTTCTCTAGTGCAGTGCTAGAGGTGGCTGATAACAACCCTAGAGTTGTCGCAGTGAAGCCCCAGTCGGCGTTTTTCGAGGCTCAAGGTGCAAATGGTGTGCACATTTTACAGGACTGCCTACAGAGTGCCCGGATGCGTAACGTCCCGACAATTCTTGATGTCAAGCGCGGCGATATTGGCTCTACGAATCTAGGCTATGCGAAGGCGTATCTTGACTCGAAGTCTCCTATGCGTGCAGATGCGATCACTGTGTCTCCGTTTCTTGGTGTTGAAGCTTTGCGTAATGTTGCCGAGTTTGCTGCTGCCAATGGGCGTGGCGTTTTCATACTTTGCTTGACTTCGAACCCCGAGGCGATAAGTGTTCAACTTGCGGAGTATCAGGGCAGAACTGTTGCGCGGCAGGTCTTTGACTTCGCGAAGAACTTCAACCACGAATTCGGTATCACTTGCGGGCTTGTGGTGGGTGCCACTATTGGGGGACTTGCCGATGATGCAAATGTGCCACTCAGTGAGTTCAACGGTCCGATTTTGTCTCCAGGGGTCGGTGCACAAGGAGCTGGAAAACGTGAGCTAGATACGGTTTTTCGCGGTGCCAGGGACAAAGTTATCCCATCAGTCAGCCGTGCGGTGCTTAAACTTGGCCCTAACGTGAATAGTATGCGTGATTATATCACTGAACTTGTCTGAAACGCAAGGTTAACCGACTCGTCTTGTTTTTGGATCCAGCGCAGCGTGGGACAAGCCCAAGGATGACATGGGACCCCAAGGATGACATGAGGGGTTAATGTGTCATCTTTGGCTTTATGCCGAAGATCTACAAATCTTGAGGAAATCTTAACGTAAAATGACATACAGTGTTGCTATACTAGTGTTGTAGAACTAGAATATAGTCTAAAGTGCAACGAAAGGAAGTGTTGACGTGAAAGAATCGCCACTAAAAATAGTCAATAATATACGCAAAAAGCATAAGTGGGTGCTGCCAGTATTGATTATTGCCATTGTGATTGTTCTAGTTCTTGTGATAATGAACGGTATGGCTCCAAAGCGCAATTTCAATTCTATGGCGACTGCAGCAACTGGCGAACTGGAGAAAACGAGTATTGCTTCGACGGTTTCAGCCACAGGGAAGTTATTAGACCAGCGTGAGCGCAATGTTTCGACAACTCAATCAACTAGGAAAATTGAGTCCATTGAAGTGAAAGACGGTCAGCAAGTTCACGAGGGTGACATCTTAGCAACCCTTAACACTGACGAGCTTAATGACAGTTTGAAGACAGCTGACGTTCAGACAAGGACCGCGGCAAACAGCCTAGAAGAGCAGAAAACCACTCTAGCAAATTCACTAGAGTCCGCGCGGCTCCAAGTGGTCAGCGCAGAGAATAAGTATAATAATGCAAAACGACTGTATGAGCAGTATAAGTCAGACCCGAATCAGGAGTTGTCTGTCCAGTCGGCACAACTAACACTGAATGACGCGATAGCTAAGCAAAACGAAGTAAATAATGACACAGTGCTCAACGCTGCGAATGCTGCAGTCAGCGCAGCGCAGTCCGCCGCGGATCAACTTAAAGAAGCGTATAACGCGTGCATATTGGCAGCAGATGAGCTTGATGCGATCTCCCAACCAACTGCAATTGCGGAGTGTAACACCAATGTAACTTATGGGTCAGCGGCACAAAACGCGGCGTCAGCAACACTCCAGAGCGCGAAGTCCACTCAGCAGGTGGCACAAGCATCACATAACCAGAATGCGGCGTCGGCTCAACAAACCAGGGACAAAGCGCAGAATGCCTACGACGTAGCGGTCAAGAATGCGAATGACCAGAAAGAATCAGCAGCGAACAGCCTCCGTGACGCCGAGAACTCACTCAATTCGGCAAGAGTGTCCTATTCGGCAGCCGAAAGCAAAACTACAAACTCACAACTCCTGAGCCTAGAGTCCTCGAAGATATCGCTAAACAAGGCGAAACGCAATCTGGCGGAAGCGGTCGTCAAGGCCCCTACGGACGGAACGATTACACTTGTGAACTGCAAAATCGGGGACACTGCGAGCGGGACACTCTTCGTCCTAGACAGTGTTAGATCCCTAAAAGTTGAGGCGGAACTCGGGGAGTTTGACATTTCGAACATTAAACAAGGTCAGCGGGTCAAGATTTCGACTGACGCAACTGGGGATGACGAATTCGTGGGTGAAGTGACTGAAGTTGGTATGACGTCAACATCCAGCGTCCCGTCTACGAGCTCAACGACTTCATCATCTTCAGGCTCGACCGCTTCTTCGACATCGTCAACGCCAAAATATAAGGTCAGTATTGCTGTAAACACTTATGACGAGCGGATGAGAATTGGGATGACCGCGCGCGTTAGCATAACTACACAGGAGAAGAATAATGTGTTCAGTGTGCCATTTGACGCCGTGAAGACTAATGACAAGGGAGTGGCGCAGATTTTCGTTGTGGAAGGCGAAGGTGAGGAGGCACGGACCCGGCCAGTGCAGGTCACGACTGGGATTGAGAACGACACTAACACGGAAATTACTGGTGCTGCACTGAAAGAAGGGCTTAAGTATGTGCTGTCTACTGCGGAGGCATCAGACTCTATAGGGTCATTGCGTGGCGGTGCGATGATGGGTGGCGCAGGCGGTATGGGGGCTGTCGGTGGCGGTGCCAGTGGTGGCGGTACACGAGGACTCTAGTGTTAACGGTTCTGCTGCAAGTGAGAAAAGGTGCTATAATATGATTGACCTCAAGAATATCAGCAAGATTTATTTCAAGGGGACAGAGAACGAAGTCGCCGCAAACGATGATATTTCTTTGCGTGTCGATGAGGGTGAACTTATTGCGATAATTGGTCAGTCTGGGTCCGGAAAGTCGACTTTGATGAATATTATTGGAGCGCTCGACAAGCCAACTGAGGGCGAGTATATACTAGATAATGTTGCTGTGCATGAAATCGATGATGCCGACTTGAGTGACATCCGAAACCAGAAGATTGGGTTTGTGTTCCAGACGTTTAACTTGTTGCCGAAAATCACCGCGCAGCAAAATGTCGAGTTGCCGATGCTTTATGCGGGTGCCAGCAAGTCTAAGCGGCAGAAAAAAGCCCGCGAACTGCTTGAAGTTGTCGGTATGCTTGACCGCGCAAAACACTACCCAAACGAGCTCTCCGGTGGGCAAAAGCAGCGAATAGCGATAGCCAGAGCGCTAGTCAATGACCCCTCGATAATCCTTGCGGACGAGCCGACTGGTGCGCTAGACTCGAAGACCACGAAAATGGTGCTCGAACTCTTCCAGAAGCTGCATAAGGAGCGCAACTGCACAATTGTGATCATTACGCACTCCGCAGAGGTGGCAGAAGTGTGCGAAAGAGTTGTCACAATCGTAGACGGCAAGATTATCAAGGACACTGCGAACCCAGCGGTTTCTGGGGGTAGTTCTGCGAGCGGAGTGTCTAATAATGAAGAAAGTGACATCGATGACATAATGATTAGTTCAACCAAAGAAGGTGATGAATAGTGCATCTGATTGAAAATGTTAAAATGGCACTTGAGTCGCTAGTTAGTAATAAGATGCGCACTGCGTTGACTATGCTCGGTATAATTATCGGCATCTCGTCGGTAATCGCGATAGTTTCGGTTGGGCAGTCTATGACCGGTGCGGTGACTGATGAGTTCGCGAATATGGGCATGAACAACATTCAGGTCAGTCTGCGTGCGAAGTCGACCACTGCAACTTCAACATCAAGGACAAGCTCGACTGGGAGCGGTGGTGCGTCGAGGCAGCCCAGTAATGACGATATGTTCACGGCGGATATGCTCGAGACTTTCAAGGACATGTACCCAGACGACATCCAGACTATAACGCTCACGGAGTCTGGGGGCTCAGGGCAGATTAAGGACGGGCACAAGTATGCCACAATCTCGGTTTCTGGCGTCAACGAAGGCATCACGCAGTCAAGTAACATCGAGATGCTACACGGCAGGTTCATACAAGAGTCTGACTTGATGCGCACGACACCTATTGCGGTAATCTCCGACAAGGCAGCAACTCTAATTTTTGGAACATCGTCTGACGCCGTGTTAGGCAAGCAGATTAAGGTGTATGTCAATAATGAAGTTCAAGTGTATGCTATAGTTGGGGTATATGAATACGTCCAATCTGCGTTGATGACCGCGATGTCTGATGCCGACGTTTCGACTACACTCTACGTCCCAATAAATGTGCTCAAGGCGAATTCGAACAATAAGAACTACGCGTCTTTCACGGTGATGGCGAAGAATGGGGTTGACACCAATATACTGAAGACCAAGACTGAGAACTTCTTCAACAGATACTACAAGAACAATGCGCAGTTCCAGCCGTCTGTCTTTAACACTGCCGCAGCGATGTCTACTGCGACCGATATGCTCGGCACGCTGTCTATTGTCATCGCCGTCATAGCAGGGATTTCACTTCTAGTCGGGGGGATTGGCGTCATGAACATTATGCTAGTCTCGGTCACCGAACGGACGCATGAAATCGGGGTGCGCAAGGCTCTGGGTGCACGAAACGGCGCGATAAGGATGCAGTTTGTCGTTGAGGCAATCACGGTGTCAATGCTAGGCGGTATTGTAGGGGTGATTATTGGGACTACTGGTGCCGCGGTGGCGTGCCATTACTTGAAATATAACCTCGTCATCAGCCCTGGTGTGGTCGCACTAGCGGTCGGATTTTCGATGATGGTGGGCCTCTTCTTCGGATATTACCCAGCGAACAAGGCGGCGAAACTGAACCCGATTGACGCATTGCGCTACGAATGACTTAACTTTTGCCGGAGGATAATGCATTGCGATACGAATGATTTAACTTTTGCGGTCAGAGGCGCTATACTAGGAGTATCACATTACAGCACACTGCTTGCTGTCTGACTGTGGCTGAAACCGCAGACCTACACTCGCAGTGCAGTAGCACCCGTAGCTCAGTGGATTAGAGCACTTGTCTACGGAACAAGGGGTCGGGGGTTCGAATCCCTTCGGGTGCACGCACTAGTAAGACACTGAGCTACAGCAGCCAGCGTAGCGAGTGGTAATCCCTTCGGGTGCACGTGTGACGATAGTGGGGAATCTCTTGCCTTGAGCATTTAAGTACATCGTTGAAAGGAAGTATGGTTACACACCTAGTGAAAATAGGGGAGCAAGTCACCAAAAACGGTGCCGAGGATAAGCGCTTACGGTCCGAAAACGTTATCGAGTCTGCAGGAAAGATGTTCGAGCGCGCGAAACTGAACCAAAAAAAAATTGTTGAACTAGCGGATCTGGCAAGATTGCAAACATCCTACATCGGTGCGGACGATAATTATTACGAAATCGACACTGACGCTCTGCTCAAAGTGTTAAGTAGCCTAGGAATTGCGTGTAGCACCCCGGGGGACATAGAGAGAAGCATAGAGAAGCAGAAGAACAAGCGGTGGCTGACCCCAATCAAGAAGACCGTAATCGAGATAGCGGAATACGCATCCGAAGTTGAGCTTTACCTCCCCTCAACTGTGTTCAAAAAATTGGACAACTTTGACCTGCGTATCGTTCTAGAAGAAGGCGCTTCGACACTTGAGAACATTCAGATTGACCAGATTTCGCGCTCACTTGAGGAAAGAGTGGTAGACGATGTAGAGTATGAGAAGCATGTATTCAAACTCCCGGAGAACTTACCGCTCGGCTATCACACCATTGTGCTTGATATTGACGACTTGCACCACAAGTCCAGTTTGATTTGCACCCCGATGTCCGCACCAGTGCCCAGCAAGCAGATGTATGGGTTTATGGCGCACTTTTATTCGATGCGTTCGCGCACTTCTTGGGGTGTTGGTGACTTCCAGGACCTAAAAATGCTGACTGACCCGATGAAATCAGAGACTGGTGCCGACTTCTGCCTAATAAATCCGATTCACGCCGACACACCTTCACTCCCACAGACCCCCTCGCCGTATCTCCCCACCTCGAAGCGCTGGATTAACCCTATTTACATTCGCCCACAGCTGATTGAGGAGTTCATATTCTCCAGCTCGAAAACCCAGAAATATGTTGAGCAGCTCGCTCGAATGGGGCGCAGTCTGAGCAACGAGAAGGGCAATTTGAACCGGGACGCAGTATGGTCGTTAAAAAAGGCGGCACTACGTCTAGTGTTTTCTGAAGGCATTAAGGACTCACGTCGTCAAGCAAAGTTCGTCAAGTTCATCAACGCGGGTGGTAGTTCTCTCGCTAAGTTTGCCCTTTGGTGCGCGCTAGTTGATGACTTTGGTTTTAACGGTGCGTTTCAGCAGGAGTCACCCAATTTAGAGAAGCATAAAGCCTACGCGAAGGATAATGAAGAGGAGCTGTATTTCTACATGTGGTTGCAGTGGATCGCCTTCGAGCAGTTGGAAGTCCTGCAGAATGACTTCAAGGCAAAGGGTGCAAATATTGGGCTGATTGCAGACCTTGCTGTTGGAGTTCACCCCGAGGGTGCCGACGTCTGGGGTAACCGTTCAATGTTTGTCGAGGGCGCGAGTGTTGGTGCCCCACCTGACGTGTATAACCAGATGGGTCAGGATTGGTCACAGCCGCCGTTGAGCCCAGAAAAACTTGAGGCGACCGGCTACCGTTTCTATATCGACCAGGTGCGCCAGACTATGAGGCATGCCGGGGCAGTCCGCATCGACCACGCCTTAGGTTTGTTCAGGTTGTGGTATGTTCCGCGGGGTGCAACTGCGCGAGAGGGTGCCTACGTCCTGTATGACCATGACGCAATGGTGGGTATTCTAGCACTTGAGGCACTGCGTAACAACTGCTATGTTATCGGTGAAGATATGGGGACACGGCCACCACATGCGGCAAAATACCTCAAGAACCGTGGCATATTAGGGACGTCGGTGTTATTCTTCGAGCGTGAGAAAAATGGTGATCCCCGTAGTCCCGAAATGTTGCGCGAACTCTGCTTCTCTAGTGTTACGACCCATGACATACCGCCCACGATTGGTTACCTCGAAGGTGAACATGTTAAGCTGCGCGAAGAGCTTGGACTGCTGACTGAGGACCCCGCGCAAGTCTACCGCGAGCAGCAGAAAGACCTCCAGAAAGTTAAGGCGTCATTGATTCAAGCAAAACTACTGGATGATAATAAGGCGGATGACGACCTTGAAGTTTCAATTTCGCTCCAGAAGTCACTCTTTTCGGCACCGAGCCTCCTACTTGGCTTCGCAGTCACTGATTTCGTCGGGGAATACCGTGCACAAAACCAGCCTGGCACCTCTGACGAGTATCCGAACTGGCGTGTTCCGCTCGAAAATCTAGAAGGGGAACTCGTGTACACTGACAACATCTACGATAACAAGTGTTTCAGGCACTTTATGGCAAACCTAGAGAAAATGCGTCCTAAACGCTAAAAAACGACAAGCATCTGCTATAATACTGATAATGTCTAACCTTGCTAATTTGGCAAACAGTTCAGGTAGCGATCCCGCGCCTAGAGTTAAGCGCATAAAAACCGATCCTCACGACAAAACGGATAGCGCTAAGAACAGGAGTTTCGAGTCGATAAAGGTGCGTAACACTGACATCACCAATCTTGAGTATGACATCAAAACGGGTGCGAATGACGAGAAGAAGAATATTGTTCGAATTGAGAAGACTTACCACAGCGGAAAGCGCAAAGGCGAAGTTAAGGTCAATAGGAAGGGGTTCGCGAAATGCAAAGTGCGGGTCCAAAAGTTCAAGCGGAACGGTATGCCTGTCCTCAAGCGCGACGGTAACTTTAAGTTGGCGTTCACAAATTCCAGGAGGTTCCTAAATGCACTTCTAATCTTTCTATTTCTTGCACTTATCGCTGTAACAACACTTGCCGGTATCTTTTACTTTAGTGCAGAAAAATCACTCAACCAGGGCTCAATTCAGGGCAGCTTGAGCGACGTAATTTTGAAGAATGACCCGCTGCAGACCGACGACTCAGGGCGAACCAATATCGCGATTCTGGGTACTTCTGAAGATGATGTCGGGCATGACGGTGACACTCTAGTGGATTCAATCATGATTCTTTCGATTAATGTGCGCACTGGTGCGGCTAACGCTGTGTCAATCCCACGCGACTTAACCTATAAGGACACTGTGCCGAGCGGGCAGCGGATGTGTAGCGCGGGGATAATTTGGAAGTTGAATACTGGGTATATGTGCGGTATGGAGTATGCGATTAACGGGATTGAGATGGATGTCAAAGACCCGAACTATAATCTCGAAAAGCAGCGACGAGGTGCACGATATATGGCAGACATCCTAGAGAAGGTGACCGGTCTACAGATTCAATACTACGTCAAGGTTGATTATACGGTTGTTTCTCAGACAGTTGACGTGCTCGGAGGCATTGACGTTATACCTTATTCTGACGACCCGCGCGGCATCTGGGACTGGAATATGGAGCTCAAGATTCCTACAGGACTACAGCATCTCGACGGCGCTACGTCATTAAAACTTGCACGTGCTAGGAATGACAATGGTGCCTATGGGCTCGCACGGAGCAACTTTGACCGTGAGATTAACCAGCAGATTGTGATCGCAGGAATACGTGAAAAAGCAGCGAACTCGGGTATTCTGCTCAATCCACTTAAAATACTGGAACTCTCGGGTGCACTCGGTAGCCATATTGTGACCAATTTCAAAACTAGTGAACTACGTAGCCTTGGGCAGATGGCGAACTTGACGCAGAATATTGTCCAGATGCCGTTGCTAGCGCCAAAAGACAACCCGAGCTTCCTGGACCTCGTGGTTGCGGGGGGCTCTCTTGCCTCACCAAATCTAGGCTCAGTAGTCCTCCCTGTTGCTGGCGAGTTTGATTTCACGGACATCAAGAAGTATATTCGCATATGCCTAGAGAATAACGGTGCCAATATCACTCAGGCGTCAATCGATGCATTCGGTGGCAAGCGCGGGAAAGTTGGTGTATATTCGCCTCCGACTGACGATGAGGAGACGACAAGTTCAACGGAGACAACGCACTAAATGCCAAGTCTTGCGCAAGTCCTTAAAGTCCTCGACCTAGAGCAAAACGGGGCTGACAAGTTCACAGGTGGTAATATTTCAATTCCTACTGGAGCAGTGTATGGCGGTCAATTCCTGGCACAGTCAATCATCGCGGCATCAAGGACAACTTCTGAATACCGCTTTCCGAATTCAATGCACGCCTACTTCATAAAAAGTGGTGACCTGAAGAAAGAAATCTGCTATACTGTTGATAGGTTACGCGACGGTGTCAAATTCTCCCACCGCGAATTGTCTGCGTCTCAAAAAGTAGACAACCGCGAAGTATTGGCATTCCGCTCGCTGCTTAATTTCCACGAAAAAGAGGATTCTGCGCTTGATTTTAGTGCCGAGATACCCGACGTCCCACTGCCTGAAGAGGTCCAAAAACTGAGCGATAGATTCCTCGAACGTGGGGTGAAAGGAGAGTGGGGCAACTATTTCATCAATGAAGCACCATTTGAGGTTCGTCAGATTTCCCCGAGCCTATTCTTGACCCAGGACGACACACCAGATCGCATTGAAGCCGCTTGGTTCAGGATTAACCCCGAGGACGTTGAGATGTTCAAAAAAATGACAGCAGAGCAGTTCGGCAACAATTCCGAGACGCTAAATAGGGCACTCCTCGCGTTCATCTCCGACCAGTTTGCGTTTTCACCCGCGATACGGAAGTCAAACCTCAACTGGATGACACATGGTGCAAGTTATGTCAGTCTCGACCATTCCCAGCACTTCCACCGTGCGGTCGACTTGAGCAAGTGGCACCTAATTTACGGGACATCGCCCGCAGGGGCAAATGCGCGTGGTATCGGTGTTTCCAATATTTTCAGCATCGCTGGTGATTGCGTCTCGACAGTTGTGCAAGAGGGCTCGATTCGGGTTGCCGACCACGACAGTTCGGTAAAGTTTTGACACGTCTGGACATATTGCTGGTTGAGCGCGGTTATGCTTTGTCGCGCAATAAGGCACAGGAATTAATCAAGTCCTCTGCGGTTCTAGTCACTGGGGTCCCCGAGCGCAAGCTGAAGCCTTCGCTTAATCTTCCCGACGACGCAGTCATCAAGTTAAAAGCGTCCAAGGCTGGAACTGATGGTCAAACAGTGAGCATAGGTGGCGTGCAGGCCACGCATTATGTCGCCCGCTCTGCGTTCAAACTGCTCAATGCGCTTGATGAGACACTTTGCAGTGCAATCGCTGGTGGGAGATGCCTTGACGTCGGTGCCTCCACTGGTGGGTTCGTGCAGGTTCTACTCGAGAAGGGTGCGCAGGAGGTTGTCGCACTAGACGTCGGACGGGGACAATTAAATGAGTCACTAGCGTCCAACCCGAGAGTGTCTAGCCTGGAAGGTATTAACGTCAAAGATGCCAAGTTCAGCAAGGAGTTCGACATTATTACAGTCGATGTGTCATTCATCTCGGTCACGCATATTATACGTCAAGTTGCCTCGTTCCTCAAGACGAGTGGTTATGCTATAATACTAGTTAAGCCGCAGTTTGAGGTGGGCAACTTCAGCACGAAAAGGTTCAAGAACGGAGTAGTCAATGACGACGCTCTGATAAGTCGTTGTGTCGAAAACATTATTGCGCAGTGCGCTGACGTGGGGTTGATGAAAATACGACTTGAGCCCGCAGCAATCCAAGGGAAGAGGGGTAACACTGAGTGGGTGCTGGTGCTGAAAAGCTCATTTTAACTACTTCATTAAAAGCCTCTTCAAAAAATGTTACTCCATTAAGGGGCACTCCGAAAAAACCGGCACTCCATTAAGGGGCCACGGCCCCCCGCCACCCATGTGGCCAGTGTAGCATGAAGTCGGGGCAGAAAGGCGTCAAGTGTGTGCTGTGGTTAATAAGTGTGGTTTTTATTGGGCAAAGAGGTTCTGCGATATGTAAATGGAATAATCTGCATGTTTTCTCGTTATAAAGTAATGTTTGGCGCGCTGTTTGGTGATATAATCGGGAGTACATATGAGTCTGTCCCAGCTTTTGGGTCTGATTTCGATTTGTTTCCTGCCAGTGCGCATTGGACCGACGACTCTGTCTTGACGATTGCGACGACGGTCGCCTTGCGTAAATGCCGTGAATTGGGTGCCGAAAGAGCGCGTAACTCCAACCATAGTATTGACGATATAAGTTTGCGTGAAGTTTGGCCTGATGCACTAACAGACGACGAGATTTCTGTCATTTTTCGAGAATGCTACGCTAAGTATGCAATCATGAATCCTCGTTCGGGGTTCGGCGGTATGTTCTACGAGAAGTGGCTTGTCGAAAAGAACTTTGTGCCCTACAACTCTTTTGGGAATGGTTCCGCTATGCGTGTTTCGCCAGTGGGTGAGTATTTCATTCGCGAAGAGCAAGTGCTAAGGTTCGCTAAGTTATCAAGCGCCGTGACTCATGACCATCCTGAAGGCGTAAAAGCCGCACAAGCAGTCGCACTAGCAGTTTTTCTGGCGCGAAGAGGGTGTACGAAACGCGAAATTCGTGATCGGCTTGTCAAAATGTTCGGGTATGACGAGGCTCCGTATCTAGTCAATAGACAGTATGACGAGGTTAAGAAAGGTAGTGTTTGGTCAGAGCGCGCAATGGACTCAGTGCCTGAGGCGATCATCTGTTTTCTGGAGTCGACAAGCTTCGAAGACTGTGTTCGCAAGGCGGTGTTCCTACAAGGTGACGCGGATACTCAGGCTGCCATTGCTGGCTCAATTGCCTATTCATACTACAAAACCGAGGTCCCAGAGCATATTGTTGTCCCCGGGATGCGCATAATAACAGGCAGGTTTAACGACGAGATTCGGGCATGGCAACGCGACGAGCAGACGGCGAATTTGCATCATAACGGCGACGGTTTCATAAACTGCGAGGGGTGCAAGAAGACGCATTGGGGAGTGAATGGCGCCGCGGGAATGCTTATCGCGCAGACGGAACGCAAAAAAGTGAAGGCGATTTTATTGCAGTTGCGCAGTCTAGACACTATAATGGGTGGGACTTGGGGTAATCCAGGCGGTGCGATTGACAACGGAGAGTCTGACGAAGAAGGTGCGCTGCGCGAGGCGTATGAGGAGGCGAATGTTCTTCCGGAAAACATTACGGTGCTCGGCAAAATTGTGCGTGACCATATCAACTGGAAGTTCACGACATTCCTTGCGGTTGAGGATCCTGAATGCCCAATAGACCCTGCAGATAACGACAATGAGGCAGTTACCGTCCGTTGGGTGCGCCTTGAGGAGCTTGACGAGATTGAACTACTGCCCGCCTTGAAAGATGAACTCCCCGAACTGTTACACGCACTTGAGGACGCTTTGCAGTCAAACTGAAAGAGGTGCTATAATAGTGAAATTAGCACAGGAAAATCTGCGGCTCTACGGTCTTTAACGGCGCTTCTTCTCGGATGCGTTGCGGGTTTTGTCGCCGTTTTTTTGCACCGGATGTGGCTAAATGCTGTCCTGCCGTTCGGGTTTATCATCGCAATTTTAGGGCTCTTCTGCGCTGGTGTCGTCGTTCGGGCGTATCTTGGCAAAAACTTCACGTACATCTTTGCGCTTTCCGTTTCGCTGAGTATTTTCTTCCTCGGAACGCTCTCTTCGGGTGACACACTCATCCTCGCTGGCACGATTGAAGGGGAGAAAGGGTATGCAGGGCTAGTCGGTGTGTGTTTGATGCTCTTCTCGTTCATCTTCCCGTTCCTTGCCTGTCTGCTGCCTGAGAAGTTGTTCACACGGCGTCTGCGTGCTCCGATTTGGCGAGTTCCTGACGCTGACCTGCAGTTTATGCTCTCGATTGTTGAGATTACCGACGTTATGCTGGAAACCGCGTTTTTGAGCGGTAAGTTCAAGGCTGAAACTAAGTCGGATTCCACACCTGTGACCGAAGTTGACCGCGACATCGAGAAGTATATTCGAAGTCATATCGAGAGGAAGTTCCCCAACGACGGCATACTGGGAGAAGAAGGTGACGACAAACCAGCAAAAAACGGCAGCACGAGGCGGTGGATTGTCGACCCAATTGACGGGACCAAGAATTTTGTCCGTGGCGTTCCGATCTGCGCAACGCTTATTGCACTCGAGGACGAGGTGACGCTCGAAAATGGTGAACGCATCATCAAGCCAATAAAGTCAATCGTTTCGGCACCACTGCTGAAGACGCGCTATTGGGGTGTTTCTGATGCTAAAGTGCAGCTCGCCTTCAAGCAGTTTGACCAGTCGAAGCCCGTGCGGATTGAGGTTTCTGGAATATCTGACCCGCAGGACGGGACAATTTCTATATCTTCAAGAGGCGGGTGGGCGCAGAATGGGCGCGCGGATTTTATCGACGGTTTGACAAGACGGTTTGCTCGTACGCGTGGGTTCGGCGACTTCTTTTCGTATATGCTACTTGCACAGGGGAGCGTCGATTGTGCTACTGAACCAGACTTAGAGCTCTATGATATTGCGGCACTACTTCCGATCGTCGAGGGTGCAGGCGGTAGGCTAGTTGATGTTGACCAGAATGCTTGGACTACTCGCGCCGGGATACGCTCTGCGCTTGCGACTAATGGTGCCCTGACACTCACATAACTTCGGTTTGCGCCCCTCTATTGTCATCCTTGGGCACACTGCCCCTTCATGTCATCCCAGCGTAGCGTGGCATAAAGCCAAGGGCAGGCGCGGCTTGTCCGTCCCATGTCATCCTTGGGCAGTCCGCCCCATGTCATCCTTGGGCACACTGCCCCCTCATGTCATCCTTGGCTTTATGCCGAGGATCTACTGACACGATGTACTCTATGTACCCTCGGGACAAGCCCAAGTGTGACAGAATGGGTCAAACTCGCTTGCGAGTTTGGCAAATAAGCGGAAGAGGGGTGTCGCGTCCACCCGCGCGCTAGCGCGCGGGACCCTGAGACGCACCCGCCCCAGCGGCGGACAGCGTAGCGAATAGGCGCTCGATTCATTCGGCGCCGTCAATGAGCGGAGTGTGCTTGAGAAGTGTGAAACACTTCGAGGTCCGCGCCGGAAAGCGACGATATAGCGAGCGTAGCGAGCGCTGAGGAGCGAGGCTCAAAGCGTGAGCAGCGGTTCGTCTCCCTGACGATTAATCTGTTATGAATAGCACTTATTATTCCGGAGGAAAATTTGCGAATGAAGTCAAATATGGTCAAACTCGCTTGCCAGTTTGGCAAATAAGCGGAAGGAGAGCTCGAGAGGAGAGCGCAGCGGTTCTTCCTCTCGAAGTTAAATTTGTTATGAATAGCACTTACTGAATTCGCCGCATTTGGTTCGATCGCTCCGCGCTCTCATTACGCCCCTCGCACAGGCTTCGCCAGTGCTCAAACACACTCCACTCGCTTTACGCCGCCGAATAAATCGTCGGCTGCTCGCTACGCTGGGCATGTGCTTCGCCACCCTGCGAATGAAGTTAGTGCTATACTACAGATATGACTCTGTCGTCGGTGAAGCGTAACATTTCTGTGGTGTTGCTTTGTTTGGTTGCCGCGATAGTTTTAGCACTCTTTATGGTTCCAGTGCATATATCTAGTGCAGAAAAACTCAATGAGAATGCGAAAATTGAGGATCCCGACGGGCTGGTGTTCGACAATCGGCAAAAAATCGAGGAACTTGAGAAGAAAATGCACAATACTTATGGTTTGAGTGTATGGCTAGTGTTGCGCCAGAATATAGTTCAAGACGACGAGACCTTAGAGGCGTGGACCCAAAGCACTGCGAAAGAGTCTGGGCTAAAAGAAAATGACATCCTACTAGTGATTGATACTTCGGCTGACCGTTACGCTATCTGGGCGTCTGGTAACTCCAAACTGTTGAGCCAACATGACCTGATAATTTTGAGCCATACAATTTTGCCCTACCTGCAACAGAATGACATAGTCAGCGCTGTCCAAAAGTTCTACGTCACGCTGTCCGAGCGCGCTAAGCAGGCCGGGAATCCTGCGCCATATATAATATTCGGGTTGATTTTCGCCCTGCTAGCGGTTTTGCTGACATATTCGTGGCATAGTAGGCGATCAACAAGCACTAAATCTGAAGAAAACACCAACTTGTTCAAGTTTTTCAAGCGCAACAAGAGCCTAGAGAAAGATAAGACCGTTCTCGAAAGCGCAATTTCACTGCCAGAGAATGTTGTTTCTACGCTAGTGCAAGAAGAGGTGAACAAGACGATAAGTGAGTCTACTGCCGTCGTGAATATTACCGAAACTACTTCCGCAAGTGACCTGCACCTAAAATATGCTCCTCCAACAAGCGTGCAAACTGCTCAATCACCATCGCAAACAGTAGGGATGTCGGCAAGTGCAGCACAAAGTGTCGACAGTTATGACCGATCAACTTCCTCGTCAAATAATGGTGCGAATAGCGTGTCCTTCAAGGATAGCAATAACTACCATCAAGTGACTGATATGCTCAACCGTATTCGCGGCAAGAAACTTTCACAATCGCAGAGCACTACTCAAGACCGTGCGACGAGTTCTAAACCTACAAGTCAAATGTATAGTAGTTCAACTAGTTCAACCCCAATAAATGCCAGTGACTTGTATCATGAGTACGGTATCCCAGTGCCCAACTTTGACTCGTCCAAGATTCGCATCCCGAAGTCTGAAAACCTGATATACTCCGATTATTACACTAGGAGCCCGCAGAAAGAGGTCTACGGTAGTTATTACCACTCAGGGCAAGCATCCAAGCACGACCAGGAAATCAACAAGCAGCTCCAAGAGGCCAAAAAGCTCGAAAATCAGTCACTATCTAGTCAGTTTCTTGCCAATGATAAGAAGTCAAGTGACGATATAGCCAAGAAGCAGAAGCAGTATTACGAGAAGCGCAGAGGTTCCTTCAGATCGAGGTTTGATTCATGAGCGCAGGTGTAAATGTAGCGGTTGTCGGTGCGACAGGGCAAGTCGGGCGAGTGTTGCTTGATATCTTGGCAAAACGAAGTTTCCCAGTAGCGAATTTACGGCTGTTTGCATCTGAAAGGTCAGCTGGTCAAGCCGTGGACTTTAATGGTAGGCGCGTTGTCGTCGAGAGTATTGCCGAGCAGGACGCCGACACTCTCAAGGGGCTCGATATCGCGATATTCTCTGCAGGTGGCGCAGTGTCCAAGGCATATGCACCAGTGTTCGAAAGTGCTGGTGTGATAGTAATTGACAATTCGTCGGCGTGGCGCAAGGACCCCGAAATTCCTCTCGTCGTGAGTGAGGTTAACCCTGATGATCTTGATGCTACACTGAGTAGCGGTAGAAAAATCGTGGCAAACCCCAACTGCACCACTATGGCGATGATGCCCGTGATAAAGCCGTTGCATGACGCAAAAGGTCTGAAACGCCTGGTTGTTGCCACCTATCAGGCAGTTTCGGGCGCTGGTGTTGCCGGTGTCGCGGAGTTGAACGATCAAGCAGAGTGCATACTCAAACAAGGGGCAGCAAAACTAGCGACTTGCCCTGAAGATGTGGAGCTTCCAGAGGCTGTCAAATTTGCCGAACCTATCGCATTCAATGTCGTGGGGTATGCTGGAAACCTTGTCGACGACGGCACGCTAGAGACTGACGAGGAGCAGAAGTTACGACATGAGTCTAGGAAAATACTGCACATCCCGAATCTCAGAGTTGCTGGAACATGCGTTAGAGTGCCCGTTTTTACTGGACATTCACTGGTCGTTCATGCTGAGTTTGAGCAAGAAGTTACAGTCGGCGAGGCGGCAGAATTGCTTAAAGTTGCACTTGGGGTCAGTCTGCTCGGGACGCAGAGCGTAGACGGCGTTGCGACGAGCTTAAAAGACGAGAATACGAGACCGAGCGCCCGCGGTGTCGATGTTGCGGGGCTGCCCACGCCACTCAGTGCTGCTGGTGCTGATGATTCCCTTGTTGGGCGCGTCCGCCAGGATTATTCACTAGAGAACCCGAAAAAGGGCTTGGTGCTGTTCGTCTGCTCAGACAACCTACGCAAAGGCGCCGCGTTAAACACTGTCCAGATTGCAGAAGTACTCTTGAAAAAGATGCAGAAAGGGGATAATGATGTGTGAAAAGACTTTTGATGTGAGGATCCGCAAACTGCATCCAATGATTACACCGCGCGAAGTGATAGACAAGTTGCCACTTGATGAAAAGCGCGCTAAGTTTGTCCGTGAAAACCGCGCTGACGTTGAGAAAACCCTAAATGGGCACGACAATCGGCTGCTTTGTGTGGTGGGACCCTGTTCAATTCATGACCCTAAAGCGGCGGCAGAATACGCCCAAATGCTTGCAGAAAAAGCGAAAGAGCACTCTGAAACCCTGCTAATTCTGATGCGAACCTATTTCGAGAAGCCACGGACCACAATCGGCTGGAAAGGGTTGATCAATGACCCAGACATCAACGGCACGTATAACTTGGCTAAAGGTGTGGTCGCATCCCGGGGAGTGATTTTTGACGTGCTCGACACAGGGATCGGAGTGGCAACCGAATTCCTTGACCCTATCTCGCCGCAGTATATTTCGGACGCAGTTTCTTGGGGGGCGATTGGTGCGCGAACCACAGAGTCACCAATTCATCGTCAGCTTGCCTCAGGGCTCAGTATGCCGATCGGTTTCAAGAACACTACTGAGGGGAGTATACAAGCAGCGATTGACGCTACTGTTGCTGCCAAAATCACTCACACTTTCTTCTCAGTCAACTTCGACGGGCGCCTAATTTCTGCGGAAACTGACGGTAACCTAGCGACGCATATCATTTTGCGGGGAGACAAGAATGGTCCGAATTATGACAAGCGGTTTGTTGACGAGGCACTCACACTAGCGAGGCTGAATGATGCGCCAAGCACAGCACAGTTCGGTGTAATCATAGACGCCGCGCACGGAAACTCCAAGAAGAATGAGGTGCGGGAGGCGCAAGTTGTCCGGGAGTTGGCAGAGCGCATAAGGTCCGGTGAAAAGGGCATCTCTGGCATTATGATGGAGTCCTTTATTGAGGGTGGTACGCAGCCGGCAGCACCCCTGGCATGCCTGAAGTATGGGCAATCGATTACCGACCCTTGCATTGACTGGGGGACCACTTCCGAGCTGCTCGACGAGTTGAGCGATGGCGTCAAAGTTGGGAGGATGTCTTAAAGAGCAGAACACTATTAGACCTAGTTGAAGGACGAGAGCAGGATGAACTACTCTTCGTGTCTAAGGTTGTGTCCAAAATTGGCGGTAAACATTATGATTGGCGTGAAGTTACCGCAGCGGATTTTATACTGAATGCAAAACTAGCGGCTTGTCTATTAGTCAGGAAGAAGTTCAAGCCTGGTGCAAAAGTGTTGATCATTGCACACTCGTCATATTGGGTCCTACTGATGGAATTCGCCTGTCTCTATGCTGGTCTGACAGTCGTGCCGATTTATGAAACTGCGTCTAAGCGCCAGGTGAAGTCGGTGGTGGACCAGGTTAACCCGTGTTGTGGATTTATTGACAGTGTTCGCTACGAAAGCTTGCTGCCCAAGGATTTGGAGGTCATTGGGGTGCAGGAACTGGTTGAGTCGACGCATGGGACACGAGTTAATGAGAAGAAGCTTGCCGAGAGGAGGCCTTCAAACACGGATGTTGCAGCAATGGTGTGGACTGCGGGTATGGACGGGAAACGTGTCGGAATTGAATATACGCATGAAGATTTCTTGAAGAATGTCGATACCGTTTCTGCGCGTCTCAAGGGTTCGGGGCTGAATGTTGACCGGTATTTGAGTTTCTTGTCCTTTGCACACATTTCACCACGGATTTTTCTCTACGCCGCGATCAGTCTTGGAGCAAGGGTCGGTGTTAGTCCAGGGGTGCGGCACCTACTGAAAGACCTCGCGGATTTCAAGCCCACTTTTATCGTTAGCGTTCCCCGTGTGTTCGACTCGCTTTACGCTCAAATACTCGACTCAGCACCTAACCACCTACTTAGCCTGCTCATAAAGTGGCAGATTCATAGGGTCACAATTGGGAAAACATCACCGCGTCTGACGAGGAAGGTCAAGCAGATGTTCGGTGGCTGTCTTGAAGGCGTTTTTTCCTCCGCGATTAAGGCAGACTCTAGGCTATTGCAGACGTTTACTGATTTTGGCGTGCCTGCGTTTGATTGCTACACCTCCACTGAATTCAAGGGTGTCATCTCTATGAATGTGCCTAAGCAAAACAAGATCGGGACTGTCGGGGTGCCACTAGAACAATTTCAAGTTGCGGTTGAAGACGGCGAAATACTGATTGACGGCGCGAAGACTGGTGACCTCGGTGCTATTGACTCTGACGGGTTCTTGAGCATTAACGGGCGCGAAAAGGATGTCATTATACTCAGAAACGGGCGCAGTGTTCTTCCAGAGCCACTTCAGCAAGCCCTGGCGACAGACCCGATGATAGAAGATGTGCTGGTGATAGGGGAGAACCGACCATATCTTGCAGCACTAATCTCGCTCAACAACCAACACAAGCGTAAAGTTCTAGACGACTGCGGACTCGACGAGGATTCGATTGAGGGCGCCGTTTTGATTGACCGTCTTGTGGAAAAGGCCATCGAGAAGCTTAACAGATTGAACTCCAAGGACGAGAGCATTCTAAAATATGTCATCCTTGAAGACGGGTTTGCGAAGAAGGATGAGTTTATGACTGGTTCGCTACTCTTGAAGCGCGATGCGGTGTGCAAATTCTACAAGCAGTTGATCAATGAAGTGCTGTATTAACACTGTCCGCGGACACATATACCCTTATGAGTCTCAGCATAAAGCAATGTCATCCTTGGGCAGCATAACGTGTCCCGAGGACCCATAATGAACCTGACAGTGAGTGATGTCTCGAGGGTGACAGTATTATCGCTCGTCAAGCACTGCGCGAACTATATCCTCAACGCTGGCTAGTGCGCCACGTCCCTCCACTCCACACGCTAGTCGGGCTGTCCGCGGCTCGATGACTTCCCAGCCGCGGTTTCGCAAAGTTTCTAGGTTACTGCGGGTTGCAGCGTTCTCAAGCATCACGGTGTTCATTGCGGGGGCGACCACTTTCCTTGTCGCGTCGGGGAGTGCGAGAACCATAGAGCTTAACTGGTCGTCAGCAATGCCGTGCGCAATTTTAGCGATGATGTTCGCGGTTGCGGGGGCCAAGCAAAATACATCGACACTCTGCGGAAGGTCAACGTGCACAATTTTCTCTGCCACTGGTTCGTCAAGCACATCGAGATAGACATAATTCTGGCTCAGCGCTTGCATAGTCAGTGGTGTGATGAACCCGCAGGCATGCTTACTCATTACCACGCTCACTTCGATATCACGTTTTTTGAGCGCAGAAACAACATCGGCCGCCTTGTATGCAGCAATCGATCCAGAAACACCGAGCAGTACCTTAATTCCATTAGTATAGCACGACACCCCTCTTCCGCTTATTTGCCAAACTCGCAAGCGAGTTTGACCCATTCTGTCACCCTTGGCTTTATGCCACGCTGCGCTGGGATGACACTGCGAGGGTGTAATGAGAGCGTGGAGCGTGTGTCATTCTTGGCTTTATGCCGAGAATCTATAATGGCATGACTGACGCGTGGATCCTCGGGACAAGCCCAAGGATGACATGGTGGCGCGGTGTGTCCGTTACCGTGTGTCACCCTTGGCGTCCCATGTCACCCTTGGGCTTGTCCCGAGGGTCCACATTGGCGCGGAGCGTTCGAACCAAATCACGTGACGCTAATTTAACAATCCGGACGGAGTGTGCTAGACTAGTTAAGTTCAAGGACGTTCACCCGCCCGCAGTATTTGTGCGCAAAAGAAGGTCCAGCCGAGCAGACGGTCTGCAAGGTTATGTAGGAATACGAAAGGAACTCAAATGACAGGAAATAACCTGACGAAATCACGTCGCCTAGTGCGTCGTTCACGTGCCCTCGGATTGGCATTGACCCCGAAGGCAGCAAAGTATCTCGATCGCCGAAATTATGCACCTGGTGATCACGGTCGCACATCACGCAAGAAAGACTCTGACTATAAAATCCGCTTGAAGGAGAAGCAGCGTCTACGCGAGCAGTATGCACTCCGTGAGAAGCAACTCCGTGCAGTTTATGACTACGCAAAGACGCGTCCTGGTCTGACAGGTGAAGTTATGATTGAAACGCTAGAAACACGTCTTGATGCTCTAGTTCTCCGCGCAGGGTTTGCTCGCACAATTTATCAAGCTCGCCAGATTGTGACCCACGGGCACCTCCTTGTTGATGGCGTGAAGTTAGATCGTCCAAGCGCAAAGATTAAGGAGGGGCAGACAGTTCAAGTCCGTCCGAAATCGCAGGCGTCACCTCAGTTTTTCGTTGCCGCTCAAGGCTCACACCGTGACGTATTGTCACCTTGTCCTGAGTATATTGATGTTGAGTTGACAAAACTACGTTTCAAGCTCGTGCACGCGCCAAAGCGTTCAGAAGTGCCAGTTGTATGCGAAGAAAACCTTGTTGTTGAGTATTACGCACGTTAATAGTCGATAAGCTGCGCAGTAAGATTCACGGTCCACTTTAAGATATGGTAAGAGCACGCAATGTTGCACAGCGCAAACCGCGTATGGAGTCAGCAATTCTACAGGTTGTTGCTTCAACACTGCTTTCTGACTACACTGACCCAGATCTTCAAGGGGTGACCATCACGCAAGTTAGTATGACTGGCGACCTTCAGCACGCGACAATCTACTGGACGGCTGCATTTGTGGAGTCTGGTTCTGATGAAGCGCTAACTGACCGTGATGAAAAACTAGTCGCAAGGAGTTCTACCGCGCTAAATAAGGCGAAGGGGCGTTTCAGGACAAGCGTAGCGAAGAAGTTGGGTTCTAGGCTCGCACCGACACTTGAGTTTGAGTTCGACAGGCTGAACGAGCAAGTATCTTCAATAGAGAACTTACTGGCACAAGCCGAGAAAAAGGACCGCGATGCCGCAAAACTCCGCGCTAACGCACAGCCCGCAGGAGGTGACGCGCCCTATAAAAGCTAAGTTGAACATTAAGGCGAAAACCGCAGGGCAGATGAAATACCTCGAGGCGATTGAGAACAACACTATAACATTTGGCATCGGACCGGCAGGCACCGGAAAGACTTTCCTCGCAATCCTCAAGGCCATAGAAGCGCTGGTATCACACCAAGTTCAACGTATAATACTGACGCGTCCAGCAATTGAAGCAGGCGAGCGACTTGGTTTCCTCCCTGGTGACTTGTATGCGAAAGTTGACCCGTATCTGAGACCACTATTCGACAGCCTGAACACTATTCTTGATGTGAAATCTGTTGCGGAACTCATCGAAGATGGCATCATTGAGATTGCACCTCTAGCGTATATGCGCGGTCGCACGCTGGAGTCGGCATTTATTATACTCGACGAGGCGCAGAACACGACAAATGAGCAGATGAAGATGTTCTTAACGCGACTGGGGAATGATTCAAAAATGGTCATAAACGGCGACTTGACCCAAATAGACCTGCCGAAAACTACACCTTCAGGACTCGAGAAGGCCGTGCAAATTCTTGGTGGAGTTAAGGGGCTCGAAATACTGCGCTTGACCGAAAAAGATGTTGTCCGAAACCGCATCGTGTCCGAAATAATTAAAGCCTACGCATAACACCTCGCGCCTCCTCATGTCATCCTTGGGCTTGTCCGTCTCATGTCATCCCTCGGCATAAAGCCAAGGGCAGGCGCGGGCTTGTCCGTCCCATGTCATCCTTGGGCTTGTCCCGAGGATCTCGCTAATCGCTCGATTTTCTGCGTTTGTCGCCAAAAATATACAACAAGTTGTCCATTGTGGCTCGTAAACTTGAA
>JAISRT010000031.1 GCA_031273495.1 Candidatus Ancillula kalotermitis
GTTATGAATAGCACTTACTGAATTCGCCGCATTTGGTTCGATCGCTCCGCGCTCTCATTACGCCCCTCGCACAGGCTTCGCCAGTGCTCAAACACACTCCGCTCGCTTTACGCCGCCAAATAAATTGGACGGCCGCTCGCTACGCTGGGCACGAGTTATTCCGGAGGAAAATTTGCGAATGAAGTTATGTGCTATAATACTGATGTGGAAGCTCAAAATAATAAGTCAGCGCTGTTTGAAAAATATCTAGCGCAGAGTCAGACTGCCGAAACTGTGGCAGACGAGACTAGTGTTGCACCCAGTATGAATGTAGAAACACCACCATTGGCACCAGTGCAGCCGCCCGTAGAGCCTATGCCACAATACCAAGAACCCGAGGCGAACCTGAACGTGACAATACCAGTGCCAGACTTGATGCGTGGCAATGATTACAGCCAGGAGGACTTTTCGAGCAATATGACGACAGCGGTGCCCAACCTGCAAGAAGGTCAAGAGTTTGGTGTCGAAGATTTTACGCAGCAGCCAGTTTTAGTCCCCACTCAGGACCCCTTCAGCAGCGAGCAGTATATTCAGGAGCAGGAACAAGAGCAGTATAACGCTAATCAGACATCTCCAGTTGACAGGATTCATAATGAGTTGTTCTCTGAAATCGGGCTCCCTCCGAAGGACAAGGTGCACTCTAACACAAATAGTGCTGAAACACAGCCCACCGCGGCGAAAACACCTGTCGATAACGCCAAAAAGCAAGGAGAGAAGAGCAAGAAGGGTGCTGGTCATATCGTAAAAATCATCTTCCTAGTGTTGTTCTACATCTTCGCAGTCGGATACTTCTACATTATCGCTGCAGACTTTTTCCCTGAGGTGCCACGCCCCGAATTCGTGCAGACCGCGTTAGAGCAGTTCGACAAGTTGTTCTAGGTCATCTTCACTAGCGATTATCGACACCCTGAAATGCTCGGTGCAGCCGTAAAAAGTTCCTGGAGTAACCACGACCCCACAACGCGCAAAATCTTCGACATCACGCCAACAATCACCGTGCTTTGACTTCACCCAAAGGTATAATCCGCCTTGCGACGCGTCAATTTCGTAGTCCGCACGCAGTAAAAAGTGCTTCAACCTTTCACGCCGACTGCGATAGATCTGATACTGTTTTTTCGTGGCAGACACATCCTTCGCGGCCGCCACTGTTGCAGCTTGAACGGGTTCGGGGACAATGAGCCCAAGATGTTTACGCAGGTGAGTCACCTTTTCGACCAGTTTCGCGTCCCCAGCAATAAATGCACTACGATACCCCGCAAGATTGAGCTGCTTCGAAAACGAGTAGAGCATAATGATGTCGTCAAACCTGCTCGAGCAGATTTCGTCCTCTAAAATACACGGCGACGATTTCGACGATTTCGACGCCTGCGTTGCCTGCGTTGCCTCCTGAATAGTGCCGTCCCCAGCGCTCTCACCCTCCCAATTAAGCAGTGCGTAACACTCGTCGCTCAGCACGACTGCGCCGACCTCTCGTGCAGCCTCAACAATTTCTTTGAGTTCTTCTTTTGATGCAACCGCACCTGTCGGGTTGTTCGGATAGTTGATCCAGACCGCTTTGACACGAGGATTCCCGCGCCAGTCTGACACATCATCTGTCGCCAACACTTCACACCCCGCTAGTTTCGCACCGATGTCGTAGGTCGGATACGCGAATTTCGGACGCACAACGACATCACCGGGACCGAGATTGAGCAAGAGCGGCAACAACCCTACTGCCTCCTTCGAGCCAAGTGTCGGAATAATATTATCAACACCCACGCCTTCAACACTGCGCCACTTTTCGAGCCACTCAACTATAGCGGATCGCAGCTCAATGTTCCCAATAGTTAGCGGATAGCCTGGTTTTCCCGCCGCAGACGACAATGCCTGCTGAATTGTTTGGTCAACTTGATCAATCGGTGACCCCACGGACAGGTCGACCACTTTTCCACCCGCCTGCGCACAGAACTCGGTAGCGATTTTCTTGTATTTACTTAACGCGTCCCATGGGAACTCGGTTTCAAGCAGTTGCTTCACGCTCATCGGAACACTCCGCGTGGTTTCTCGAAGGACTTAATGCTCACGTCGAATTCGGCGCGCTCATTATTGCAGACCGTGGAGATTGAGATTGCTGGCATATCGTCGAAGTCGTAAAGATTTGACTCATGGCTCAACTGACAATCGTAGGGCAACACCTTTTTCTGATCTTTATCGACTTGAACTGCAAAATCCCAGTGGCGCATCCTCGAATCATAGCTCAAATTGCCCACCTTAGCCCCCGCTTGCGCAATAACACTGGGCTCAAGGCGTTTATTAGCGTTGTCAACAAACTCATCCACATTGTGATAGTCATACCCTTCATCTCCGCCCATAATGGTCCCCACGATTTCATCGGAATCAGCACTAGCGGCAGGCTTCGCGAACGTTAAACAATAACCAGCGTCCTCAGTGTAACCCGACTTGACACCAACAAAACTCTGGTCAAGGTGTAGATAAGTGGTCGAGCGTTCGGTCTCATTTTCCGCACCTTGGCTGTCTGCGCTCGGGAACTCCACGGTCCGATGCTTGACAATTTCGCTCAAGTCGTCGTCCTTGATTGCCAAAACCCCCAGCTTCACCATATCCTTCGCAGTTGACATATTCTGCTCCGAAAACCCTGATGCATCTTGTCCCACTACTGTGTCTAGAATGTCATGTTCCTCAAGATACTTCCTGGCAACGCTGAAATACTCATCCATCGAGGAAAACAGATGCACCGCGAGTGAGTTTGCAATATTATTTGCCGATGCCACCATCATCCCAGTCAACATTTTCCTGACGCTCAACTTCTCGCCATCGAAAATGCGTATATTCGTTCCATGCATGGCAACTATCTGCTCCCAGTCCTTAACATCATCGGAGTTCAGTGTTATAATGTCGTCAAGTCGGTCGCGCTTCTCATTGACGACTACGAGTGCTGTGATAATTTTAGTCATCGACGCGATAGGCATCTTCTTATTTTCGCCACAGGACGCGATAAGCCCGTAGTTCTTTGACGCGATTGCACCCTGTTTGATACCGTCGCAGGAAATAGGGTCATGCTTAATTGTGGTCGGCAGCGTAGAGAAGTCCTCCGCGAACACTGGCTCTTCTGGAGTCGTCAAGAAGTCCGCAGTGAGGCATCCACCGACTGCCAGCACACAAACGATTATCGTCGCGATAAAAATCCGAACCTTCATAGCAGTAGTATAGCACGACAGCCCTCCGCGTGAATTCTGTGTCAGAGTGGCAGGAGTGTCGCAAGCACCTCGTCGACAATATAGTCCGGCACTGAGGCACCAGAAGTTATCCCGATGCGCTGGTATTTCTTAATCTGCGCCAAGTCCAGTTCGGTAACTACGTCAATCTGGATAGTGTCAACGCCAAGAGACCGCGTCAAATCAGCAAGTCTCTGGGTGTTGCTCGAGTTTTTCGACCCCACAACAATAATCGCGCCCTGCTCCCCCACTTCTTTCGCCAAAGTCCTCGCCGCATCTTGGCGTTCTTGAGTGGCGCGACAAATGCATTCACTCTGCGGTTCCACAAGGTTCGGCAAGTTTCTGCGCAGGTGTTCGACAATATTTTGCGTGTCGGAAACTGAAAGTGTAGTTTGACTCAGCCACACCACCGGTGCCGTGGCACTAATCTTATCAGACTGGATGAGCTCGTCGACATCGGAAATTGACTCGACTAGATGTATCTCACCCTCTCCGAGTACGCCCTCAACTTCGTCATGGTTTGCGTGCCCAATATACACAATCTGGAAGCCTTGCTCGAGGTGTTGGCGTGCACTTTTATGGACGAAATCAACTAGCGGGCAGGTGGCATCAATAATGCGCAGTTTGGCATCCTTCGCAGTCTGACGAACTGATGGTGAAACGCCGTGTGCCGAGAAAACCAGTGACTCCTGTGGCTTCAGGTTCACTAACTCTTTCTGAGTGATGAATGACACGCCCTTCTTTTTGAGCTCCTGCACAACGACTTTATTATGCACAATTTCGTTCAGGACGTAGAGTGGCGTAGTTCGCTCATCTTTCTGGGCATCATCTAGCGACTCCTCCACGATTCGAATCGCGCGCTTGACACCCGAGCAAAACCCGCGTTTCTTAGCAAGTAGTACTTCCAAAGTCACCGCTTCATATTACACACCGAGAAACGTTTCGTGGTATTTGAACAAGAGTACTACGACAATTATTACTAGCCACATCAGGAGCACGAGATACCACATATAGTTCTTAATGAACCCGGAAAACGCTGATTGAAACCGCTTCGGGAAGCCAACGAGTGCGCCGTCTTCATCCGCCACAACAAGGATATGCGTCAACATCCAGAACATTACCGTGGTCGACACCATCAACAGCACACACCAGGGGCAAAGTTTCCCATAGAACTCAATCTCCCCTGGCTTCTGCAATAACGAGAAGAGCGACTGCGAGAACAGCCAATACGCAAACACCAACATCACTGACTGCCCGCAGAATGCCGCGATGTTGAACCACTTCGGGAACTTCACGCCTGCAAAAAGTGACACCCCGACAGTGATCAGCACCGAATACGCCATCAAACCGATGAACGCGTTCGGCACTTCAACACCGCCAAAATGGAGAAGTGACGCCTGCCAAGACTCATCAACCCCAGAGCAACTGACCTCGGCGGAAATGTCGCAGGGCAGCTTGATTTGATCTGCACTTGCAGCGTTCACTAGACGAATTAACCGATCGACAGCAAGATTCCAGCTAGCGAAGAGCCCCCCGAAACCCGCAAGGACATATAGCCCTGCCACGAAACACCGCGACTGCAGGACCCCCTTCGTTCCAGCCCCTAGTTGTTCAAGTCTTTCAAACTGCTTCATACGCTAAACCGTCTCCGCCCCGCTCATTACAGCATACCTGTTGAAACGTGTTCGAGCATCAGATACAGTCTTGTCGTAGAGTTTGTCAGCATTATCGCCTTGGATGCGCTGCAGGCTCGAGAAACGGTTCTGGCGCAACATGAACTCCTTAGTCTTCGCGAAGTCAGGCTTCTTGAAATCGAGTTGGAACTTCTCCGCCTCAGTTTCACCCTTAGTCGGGTCGAAGCGGTAGAGGCTCCAATACCCCGACTCAACCGCATCTTTCGCCTCTTGGAGGGTCAAATGCATGCCACCTGCGAGACCGTGATTAATACAAGGCGTGTATGCGATAATCAAACTAGGACCATTATACGCCTCAGCCTCACGAATTGCCTTCAGAGCCTGTGCAGAATTAGCACCGGACGCGATTTGTGCCACATAAACATTGCCATAAGTCATTGCCATCGCACCGATATCTTTCTTACCTGCAACCTTTCCAGCCGCCGCAAACTTAGCAATTGCCGCCGCAGGAGTCGCCTTCGAAGCTTGACCACCAGTATTCGAGTAGACCTCATTGTCCATAATCAAGATGTTAACGTCCTCACCACTTGCCAAAACGTGATCAACACCGCCATAACCAATGTCATAGCCCCAACCGTCACCACCAATAATCCACTGGCTAGGCTTCGCGAAGAGATCGCGGCCTTTAGAGAGGTCACGCAAAACTGGGTCACTTGCATTGTCGCCGCCGTCTTTGTCGAGTGCTGCTTTCAGAGCCTCAGCGCGGTCACGATTACCCTCAGAGTCGTTGAAGCCTTCAGCCCACGCCTGCAAAGCCTCACGCGTGTGCGGAGGAAGTGTAGCGTTCGCCATAGCGTTTTCACCACAAGCAGTAGCGTTATCACCGAGCCCGAGTATATCTTTAGCACTGTTATACAACGCCTGACGCTTAATCTTGTTCGCTAAGAAAATTCCTAAGCCGAACTCAGCATTGTCTTCGAAGAGCGAGTTTGACCACGCGACGCCATACCCTTTGTCATTCGTCGTGAAAGGTGCCGCCGGAATAGCCGCGCCCCAGATTGAAGAGCAGCCAGTTGCATTAGCGATCGTCATACGGTCACCGAAGAGCTGGGTCAGTAGTTTAACATAAGGTGTCTCACCGCAACCAGCACAAGCACCTGAGAACTCAAGGAGTGGCTTTTGGAACTGACTTCCACGCACAGTGTTCAACTTGCTCGGGTTCACTTTCTCTTTCAAAGTCATTGCGAACGCCCAGTTTACCGCCTCCGCTGCCTCTTTACGGAACGCCGAAGCACCGAGTGGTTGGTCAGGATTAGTGATCGCAATCGGCTGGTCACCAGCAATTTTCTTGTTCACTGGGCATGCCTGAATACAAAGTCCACAACCTGTGCAGTCCTCAACTGAAACTTGAATACGGTAACTCAAGCCATCAGAGCCTTTCAACTCCTTAACAATAAAGCCTTCTGGTGCATTTGCCAAGTCCTCATCATTGACTAAAACTGGGCGAATTGCAGCGTGAGGACATACGAATGCGCACTCATTACAGCCGATACACTTCTCCGGGTTCCAATGCGGAACATGGGTTGCAACTGCACGCTTTTCAAGTGCCGAAGTTCCTAAAGGCATCGTTCCGTCAAGCATACCATTATCAATTAACTTGCTGACTGGGATTAAGTCACCCTGCTGCTGTGCTAGCGGTTCCATAATTTCCTTGGCGAACTTCTTATTGTCAATGCCAGGAGTGTTCGGAGTCGCATAAGCACGTAAATCATTAGCGTTTTCATCGAGATTTGCCCACTCTTGAGGGATCTGGACCTCGTGAATAATGTCCGCAGAATCTGCCACTGCCTGAATTGCCGCCTGGTTCTTCTCAACAATTGCCATAGATTTCTTGGCGTAAGACTTATGCGCGTCGTCTTTGAGCATTTGTGCATACTTGTCACCGAGAAGTTCTGGGTTGAGCTTGAAGAACGCCGTCTGCATTGCAGTGTTAGTCCTACCACCGAGACCTGCATCACGCGCCACTTGGACAGCATTAATCGTGTAGAATTTGACATTGTGTTTCGCAATATACGCCTTCATTGATGCGGGTAACTCTTTTTCAAGGTCCTCGTCACTCCAAATCGTGTTGAGCAAGAAAATCCCGCCGTCTTTTAAGCCTTGAACCACTGGATACTGCTTAACGTAGGCCTGAGTTGAACAGGAAATGAAGTCCGCTGCCGAAATCAGATAAGTCGACGTAATTGGAGTGTCACCGAAACGAAGGTGTGATACTGTCAAACCACCAGACTTCTTCGAGTCGTAGCTGAAATACCCCTGCACATATTTGTCAGTATAATTACCGATCAGTTTGATGGCAGACTTGTTCGCGCCCACTGTGCCGTCCGAGCCAAAGCCCCAGAACTTGCCCTGGAAAGTACCCTCAGCCGTGAAGTCAAGTGCTGGACCAACCTCTAAAGAAGTACCAGTCACATCATCTGTAATGCCCACTGTGAAGCGTTTCTTAGCGTCTTTGCCTTTTGCAGCCTCGTCAAAAATCGCCACGACTTGATTTGGCAAGAAGTCCTTACTGCCAATACCGTAACGACCACCGATAACATTAACTCTCCCTGCGAACTCCGAGTCAAAAATTGCTGACTGGACATCGAGGAGAAGTGGGTCACCTTGCGCACCAGGCTCCTTCGTGCGGTCCAGAACTGCGATATTCTCGACAGATTTAGGCAACGCGTTAATGAAGTCTTCAGTTGGGAACGGGCGGTAGAGACGGATTGTCAACATGCCCACTTTACGACCTTGAGCGTTCAGGTGTTCAACAGTTTGCTCAACAGTTTGCGCACCGGACCCGATAATAACTATGAGCTCAGTTGCATCTTGAGCGCCAGTATAATTGACGACGTCATAGTTCGTCCCGCGCAGTTTGTTAATCTCGTTCATATACTTCTTCACGATTGCAGGGACCGCCTCATAATGCTTGTTGACAGTTTCACGCTGTTGGAAGTAGAAGTCAGGGTTCTGGTTCGTTCCCGAAACTGTTGGGTGCTCAGGGTTCATTGCCCGTTTGCGGAAGTTCTCAAGTGCCTCAAGGTTCAGTAGCGGACGTAATTCATCTTGCTCAATGACCTCGACTTTGTTAATCTCGTGTGAAGTACGGAACCCGTCGAAGAAATTGATGAACGGGACACTAGACTCGAGCGATGCGAGGTGTGCAACAGCGGCTAAATCCATAACCTCCTGCACAGAGTTCTGCGCGAGCATTGCGAAACCGGTCTGGCGCGCCGCCATAACATCGGAGTGGTCACCGAAAATGTTCAGCGCGTTAGTAGTGATTGCGCGGGCTGAGACATGGAAAACCGTTGGCAACAACTCGCCAGCAATTTTGTACATGTTCGGTACCATTAATAGGAGACCTTGCGACGCAGTGTATGTCGTAGTCAATGCACCAGCTTTAAGCGCACCGTGGACAGTGCCTGCCGCACCTGCCTCAGACTGCATCTCTTGGACAACAACTTTTTTGCCGAAGAGGTTAATGCGATCATGTGCCGCCCACTCGTCAACTGTCTCTGCCATCGGTGTTGAAGGTGTAATCGGGAAAATCCCCGCGAACTCCGTGAACGCATACGAGATATGCGCTGCCGCTGTATTTCCATCCATTGCTTGTAGCTTACGTGCCATTTTTTGGTCCCTTTCGTTAATGCACTTTCTTAGGTGCTTCCCTACACAACAAACAGACGGGCATATTTTCATAGCCGTTCAATTTTAGCAAGCCCGTTAGCAGTTGCACAATATCAGTAGTATAGCACGTTTTGAAAATTATTTGCACGCTTGACGAAGTTCATCAACTTTATCGGTTCTCTCCCAAGGAAAGTTAGCCTTCTGGCGTCCGAAGTGTCCGTATTTCGCGGTGTCCTGGAACCTAAACTCGCCGTCTAGTAGTTTAAGCTCGGAGAGAATTGCCGCAGGACGGAGGTCAAACACTTGCCGAACAGCCTCCTCAATCCCAGATTCATCAACATTAGCGGTGCCGAAAGTGTCTACATAAAGCCCCACAGGCTCACTGACTCCGATGGCATACGCCGCTTGCAATTCCACACGGCGCGCTAACTTGGCAGCAACAATGTTCTTGGCGATGTAACGTAGCATATACGCAGCCGAGCGGTCAACCTTGCTGGGGTCCTTACCCGAAAATGCACCCCCACCATGCCGTGCTGCGCCACCGTAAGTGTCAATTATGATTTTTCTGCCCGTTAACCCGGCGTCGCCCTGTGGTCCTCCGATGACAAAGCGCCCAGTGGGATTGACCAGTAGTTTATACTCATCGACTTCAAAATCAAACTGCGAGCGCGTAAGGACTTCCTCAAGCACAGGATCCACAACATTGCGTTTCAACTCCGCTTTGAGGACTTCTTGATTCTTATCGTCATCATGTTGAGTCGAAATGAGCACGTTGTCAACTCTTTTGGGCACGTCATCTTCAAACTCAATACTAACCTGGGTCTTCCCGTCAGGCCGTAACCCCGATATGACGCCATTTTTCCGCACTTCGGCAAGTTTCTCGGCAAGGCGGTGTGCAATTAAAGGTGCCAGTGGGAATAGCGCGTCCGTTTCGTCAGTCGCATACCCGAACATTATGCCCTGGTCACCCGCACCAAGTTCATCAATTTGCGCCTCGGAGTCATTATGGCGCGAGCGGATCCCCGACCTGTCGACACCTTGAGATATGTCAGGAGACTGCTGCCCAATCGACACTAACACTCCACAAGACTTAGCGTCAAACCCAATCTCTGAGCTAGTGTAGCCGATTTCTTGTAGCTTAGCGCGCACAATTTGCGGAATTTCGACATACGCCTCAGTGCTCACTTCACCCACAATATGCACGAGACCAGTCGTCGCGACTGCCTCGACTGCAACTCTAGAATTAGGGTCCTGCTCTAACATGGCATCGAGTATCGCATCGGAAATCTGGTCACATATTTTGTCGGGGTGCCCTTCTGTCACCGACTCGGAACTCACCAGCCGCTTCATATTATTACAAGTCCCGTTCAGTCATAGGCGCAGGTAGGCGCAGGATTGAGGCAACAGCGCTTAAGTCATTTTGCACTTTCACTGGCTCAACTTCACTTCCCTTCGAGTTACCGTTTATATCATTCAATGCCCACTCGGGGTCTTTAAGTCCATGCCCTGTGCAAGTGATAACGATATTCATCGGCTCACCCTTGTCTAGCGAGGGCGACAGGTCGGGGGTAAATGTTCCAGTCCTCGCCTTCTTCAAGATGCCTGCGAGCCCTGCGGCTGATGCCGGCTCAACGAACACACCCACTTCTGCTGAGAGTATACGGTGTGCCTCGAGGATTTGAGCATCAGACACGGCTTCGATTACACCATTAGACTCATCACGCGCGGCAACTGCCTGCTCCCAACTTGCAGGTTTGCCTATTCGAATAGCGGTGGCGATGGTTTCGGGGTTGTCAACTTCATGTCCAAGCACAATTGGTGCGGCACCTTCTGCCTGAAACCCCCACATAAACGGCAAAGTTGAACTGCAGTTTGCGGTATAATACTCACGGTAGCCCTTCCAGTACGCGGTGATATTCCCCGCATTGCCAACAGGGAGCGCGTGGATAGTCGGTGCGTCCCCGAGCTCGTCAACCACTTCAAATGCCGCAGTTTTCTGACCTTGAATTCGGTCCGGGTTTACAGAGTTCACGAGTTCCACATCATAATTCTCGGCCAGTTTGCGTGCCAGAACAAGGCAATCATCAAAATTACCATTCACCTGCAAGAGTTTCGCCCCGTGCGCAATGGCCTGGGCGAGTTTCCCCATAGCGATCTTACCATCTGGAACTAACACTGCTGGCAGGATTCCGGCTGCAGTTGCGTATGCTGCCGCTGAGGCGGAAGTGTTACCTGTCGAAGCGCAGACCACTACTTTTGCGCCTTTGCCTTTCGCTGCGGACATCGCCGAAGTCATACCGCGGTCCTTAAATGACCCCGTCGGGTTCCTCCCCTCAAACTTGATGAACACCTTGGCGTTAACACCAGTGATTTCCTTCAACATCGCGCCGACTGCGGGCGCAGCGATTAACGCGTTACCCCCTTCGCCGAGAGTAACGACGTCACGCAGGATATGCTCGGGCATAAAGTCCGCATATTCCCTAACTACACCTTTCCAAATCTGTGCCATTCCACTAGTATAGCACTAACTTCATTCGCAGGGTGGCGAAGCCACCCTGACGAATTCAGTAAGTGCTATTCATAACAAATTAATTATGGGGAGGATGTACCGCTGCGCTCTCCTCCCCAAACCCCACCTTCCGCCAATTGCCAAACTCGCAAGCGAGTTTGACCTTCATTTAACATCATTTCTTAATCTCCAACTCTTAACGCGGTCCGCACGACTTCTTCGTCGCTCCAGGGCAGCTTAATGTCCCCCACTTTGTGAAAATCCTCGTTCCCCTTGCCTAGAACAAGCACTAAATCCCCCGTCTGCGCCATCTTCACACCATACCGTATCGCCTCCGCGCGGTCAAGCACAATCGAATACCGCCCCCTGTCGGCACTCACTAGCGTAGAAACAATGTCGTTCACTGCGCGCTCTGGTGGCTCATTTTTCGGGTCCTCTTCGGTGAACACTGCCAAGTCGGAATACCGCATCACAATTTCACCCACTTGCGGACGCTTCAACTTGTCCCGTTCGCCAGCTTGCCCTATTACAGTGATAATCCGGTTCACATTAGGTATCTGTTTGACAAACTCGAACATTCGCGTCAAGCCATTCGGGGTGTGTGCATAGTCAACAATCACACCAAAATCTTGACCCTCATCAATAACGTCAAGTCGTCCTGAAATGTTGAGCTCGGGGACTCTACGCAGCGTTTGGGAATATTCAAACCCAGCTGCGTGCAGCATCAGGAGCGCGCAGGCTAGATTTTCGACATTAAAATCACCTAGCAGAGGGGAATCCACTGCATACTCATTAACGCGTCCTTGTTCCTCGGCAACAAAGGTAATCGTAGTCTTGTTCATTAGTATAGCATACTTCTTAATCTGCAAATCATTGGCGGCACCACGCCCGTAGGTCAACGTTTTTATACCGTCTGCATCAAGTTGGGCGCGCACAGTATCGAAACACTGGTCATCTGCGTTCAGGACAGCAACACCAGTCGGGCGCAAGTGCGTTTTGAAAATGTCAATCTTCGCCTGGATGTAGTTCTCAAGCGTTCCATGCGCGTTAAGATGCTCTCGGGTGATATTGCTTAGCCCAAGAACGTCAAATTTCAAGTTCCTCAACCTGCCGAAAAGCTGTGCCTCAGACGAGAACTCCATCGAAACCGCAGTGGCACCATCGTGAAGAAAACCGCGAAACCGCTCGTAAATGACGTCCGAATCGGGGGTGGTATTCCAGCTGGGATAATACTTTTCACCCAAGAAGATGCCGTTCGTGCCTATATTTGCACACTTCTTCGTGCCAATCAACTGCGACAGTATTGTGGAGATCGAGGTCTTGCCGTCAGTGCCTGTCACCCCAAACAACTTCAACTCATTCTGGGGGTTACCGTAAAACTTCTGGAACAGTGCGTCCGCTACATCGTTAACATTCTCCACCTTGAGAGTCGGCACAGTTGTAGAAACATTTTCACTGACCACTGCGGCAACTGCACCTTTTTCTACCGCCTCATTCAAAAAATCATGCCGGTTCGCGCTAACACCTTCTATGCAGAGAAACAGGTCACCTGGCTTTACAGTTCTGGAATTGGTCGATATGCCGTAGAACTCAGTGTCAGTTCCTATTAGCCCAATGTCGTCACTTTCGAGTTCAGAGAGACGCATCTATTCGAGTGATTCAGCCAGTTTATCAAGTTCATCAGCCGTCAATGCACCAGGCTCGGCGTAGACACGCTCTTTATCTTTGTAGGCCCAGACTGTTGGTATTGAAGTGATCTTCTCCTTTAACGCGAACTTCTGGAAATCGTCGATATTGACCTTAACGAACATTACTTCAGGGTGCCTCTTGCACGCCTCCTCAAAAATCGGCCCAAACGCGCGACAAGGTCCACACCAAGGTGCCCAAAAATCAACTATCATCGCGTTCCCCAACTTCGTAGTTTCTTCGATCTGTTCAGGACTTAGTTTCAAAATTGTCATATTACCTCCTCTAAAAATTAAAACCAATTGCGCTCAACTGCGCCCTACCATCTTCTGTAATCATATCAGTTGACCATGGCGGATTCCATACCCAATTAACGTCGACTTCAGAAACTATATGGCTGACCGCTTGCTTAATCTGCTCCTCGATTGTGTCAGTTAAGGGGCAGGCAGGAGTAGTCAAAGTGACGTTTATCGCAACTCCCCCAAAATCATTAATGTCAACCCCATACACTAGCCCTAAATCTACAATAGAAATGCCAAGCTCTGGGTCAAGAACCACTTTAAGCGCTTCCTTAATCTCGGCAATCAGACTGTCATTACTCATAACTTAATAACGCCTCGCTCGCAGTTTTATTCCACTTCATCAGACCCACCGTTCAGCTTCCTGCTCCTCTCACGTCGAAGTTGCCCGAGGAAAAGTGCAATTGCCAGCATAATCAAGAGTGATGTTATCGCAGACGAGATGATATAATTAGTGATGGCACCACGATCGAACGGTGACCGCGAAAGAATGTTCAAGTCGCCTGGATTGTTTAGCTGTGACAACTTCACTAGCCCAGACGAGGTGTTCAGTGCCCGACCAGAGTCCACTTCCTGCTGCATATATTCCACAAGTAGCCGTGCAATCTTTGGTGTGTCGCAGTCAAATGCGGTGATAGATAGCGTCAAAGAATTAGATCCTACGCCCGCACTCCACGCGATTTTAGCAGAGGGGCAGTCTACGCCATTGAGTTTAAGTTGCTCTGTAGTCTTGGAATTGGCGTATTGCGCGATAATTGGTGTTGCAGCAGTTAACGACTTATTAACCTCGCCGAGCTGCTCAATAGTTTCGGATGTCTGTGTAGTTGCAATCTGGATAGTAACATTTGAGTTGTAGGGCTGTGTTTGACAGTAGTATAAAAACATCAGTCCCACCAGAAAAGGTATTGGAATGAGTATCAACAGCCAGTAGCGTTTAATGTCGTCAACGAAATCTATGAATCTAATGCGTCAGCCATCCTTTCTACTGCCATTCGAATTATCTCCTGGCTTGTCGCTAAGTTTATCCTGCAATAATTGTCATACGGAGTCACTTTTGAGGTCACGCGCCCGTCCACTGGCATACCTGACCAGTTGAGCTTCTGGGGACCCGCAAAAGTCCGACCAGGATTTAACGCCACTTTAGCCTTGTCACGGAAAAAAACACTCGGCGCACCAGATATCTTACCTGCGTGAACATATTCGGAAAAGTCAATCCACCCGAAGTAAGTGCCCTGCGGACGTTTATACTTCGCCAGCGGTAGATACCGTTTCATAAGAGAGTCAAAGCAGTCGAAATTGTTGCGCACACCTTGGACCAGGTGGAAAAGCCAGTCGTCGCACTCTGAATAGCAGATGGTTTGCGCCTGCGCTCCGAGTTGTTCGCTTGTAGCCTTGCCGAAGTGCCCTGAATTGTTGATCAAATTAACCGACCGTAAATCATCACTCGGAATAATCAATGCTGCTTTCATCCCTGGTATCGAGAAGCCCTTTGACGCAGAGGTCACGCAAACCGCAAGACCCGCATTTGCCAGGCTGAGATATGGCACGAATGAAGAGTGTTTGCCATGATTAGTTGGGTTGTCGCAATATTGAAGAGTGTGTCCGTCATGCTCAAAATTGCGCTCGGTCACCAGCGGCCCATGAATCTCATCGGACACCACGAGCACCCCGTAAGAATTAGCGAGCTCGGCAAGTTTCGACAGCTCAGTTTGACCCCAGACAGCACCACTCGGATTCGCCGGATTGCATAACGCGTAGACTGCGCGGTGTCCATTCTCAGTTGCCTGCTTGAAGGCATTTTCTAGCGCGGGGAAGTCCAACGAATAGTCAGGCTGAAGTAGCGGGACGTCAACATTTTTATAGCCCTTAGTGTAACCGTTTATAAATGGAGGGTATACTGGAGTCGAGATGACCACCGTGTTGTCCGCGTCATGTTGCAGGAACGCGTCAATCACCCTTTTACACCCCGAAACTACATCTGCGCAGTCAGCAATCGTTTCAACATTAGGCGTCCACCCCCAGTGCCGCGTTGAAAAGTCAGCCATCGCCTGTGCGTAGCGCTTGAAGTTGCTCATGCTCAAATACCCAACATCACCCGACGCGATAATCTGCCCGAGATGTTCGACTAGCGGGTCCGGCAACTTAACGTCCATTTCGGCAACCCAGAGCGGCAGGACATCCTGACCGTAGTTACGCCACTTTTCAGAGGTGCGTTGTTGCAACTCTTCTAGTGAATACTGCTCAAATGGGTTCAATTCCTATAGTATAGCACTAACTTCACCCGACTTTGACACTTCATTTAGCTTACTTTTCACAATGACCCCAGTAAGTACGGCGTTAAATGCTTAACTTTGGCAAACATTTATGCTATAATAATATTGTGTATGTCGTGTATAGAA